>JBQGEI010000089.1:0-13333 GCA_052039535.1 Pseudoxanthomonas sp. | reverse complement strand
AGCACCTCGATGCCCGACAGGTCGATGCTGCGGCGCTCGATGTGGTCGATCAGGCGGCCCGGGCAGGCGATCACCATGTCCACGCCGCGGCGCAGCGCGTCCAGCTGGTTGCCCATGCCCACGCCGCCGTAGATCACCGCGCTGGGGATGCGCAGGTACTTGCTGTAGCCGCGCAGGCTGTCATGCACCTGGGTGGCCAGCTCGCGGGTCGGGGCCAGGATCAGGGCGCGCGGCTTGCGCGGGCCGTTGCCGACGGCCTGCGGCGAGGTGCCCAGGTGCTGCAGCAGCGGCAGGCCGAAGGCGGCCGTCTTGCCGGTGCCGGTCTGGGCGCCGGCGAGCAGGTCGTGGCCGGCCAGCGCCAGCGGGATCGCCTGTTGCTGGATCGGGGTGGGATTCTCGTAGCCCTGCTCGGACAGCGCGCGCAGCAGGAAGGGCGCCAGGCCCAGCGATTCAAACGACATCAGGAACACTCCATGGGAAAGACCCGCGACCGGTGGCCGGCGGGTTCTGATCGGTATCGATCGGTGACTCGGAGCGTTCCCGTAAACCGCGCTGCGAGAAGGGACTGGCCGGATGGACCGGCGCGAATGCCAGGCGGAAGGCGTCGGGGTGGAGCGGACGCCGGAGCTGGTCCGGCGCTGCCGGTCCCGGAGGGAAACGGACGGCCGCTGGCAGATCGGTGCGCGCATTCTACGGCAAGCGCGGCCGCCGCGCCTGCCCGCCGCTTGGGGCCGTTCAGGGGGGCGCAGCCGGTCCGGCGACAACGTTTCCCATGAAACGATCCGGGTGATATCGATACAATCGCCAACCCAAGCCAGCAGGAGCGCGTGATGAAGCTCGGAACCCTCAAGGAAGGCGGTCGCGACGGCACCCTGGTCGTGGTGTCCCGCGACCTCGCCCGCGCCGTGCGCGCCACCGGCATCGCCGCGACCCTGCAGCAGGCCCTGGACGACTGGCAGTCGGCCGCGCCGCGGCTGGTCGCGCTGGCCGAGGCGCTGGAGCAGGGGGCGGCCGCCAATGCCTTCGACCTGGACCCTGCGTGCCTGGCCTCGCCGCTGCCGCGGGCCTACGAGTTCGTCGACGGCAGCGCCTACCTCCCGCACGTCGAGCGCGTGCGCCGCGCCCGCGGCGCCGAGGTCCCGGAGAGCTTCTACACCGATCCGCTGATGTACCAGGCCACCAGCGCCGGCTTCCACGGGCCGCGCGACCCGGTCAGGGTGGTCAGCGAGGACTACGGCATCGACCTGGAGGCGGAGATCGTGGTCATCACCGACGACGTGCCGATGGCGGTGACGCCGGAGCAGGCCGCCGGCCACATCCAGCTGGTCGGGCTGGTCAATGACGTCTCCCTGCGCAACCTCATTCCCGGCGAGCTGGCCAAGGGCTTCGGCTTCCTGCAGTCCAAGCCACGCTCTGCGCTGGGCCCGGTGTTCGTCACCCCCGACGAGCTGGGCGACGCCTGGCGCGGCAACAAGCTGCACCTGCCGCTGGTGACCCACGTCAACGGCGAGTGGTTCGGCGCGCCGGAAGCCGGCGAGGACATGCAGTTCGACTTCGCCCAGCTGGTCGCCCATGCCGCCAGGACCCGGCCGCTGGCCGCCGGCACGATCGTCGGCTCAGGCACCATCGCCAACCAGGACGTGTCCCGTGGTGCCTCGTGCTTCGCCGAGAAGCGCACGGTGGAGGCGCTGCGCGACGGCAAGCCGTCCACGCCGTTCATGAAGTTCGGCGACCGGGTGCGGATCGAGATGCTGGACCGCCAGGGCAACAGCATCTTCGGCGCGATCGAGCAGCGCATCGAGCAGCAGCCGCTGCCGGCCTGACACACAGGGCGCGCGGCGCCGGGAGTGAGCATGGCCGGGCAACTTCAGCTGTACACCTACTGGCGCTCCAGCGCCGCCTACCGGGTGCGGATCGGGCTGGCGCTGAAGGGCCTGGACTATGCCAGCGAGCCGGTCCACCTGGTGCAGGACGGGGGCCAGCAGCATGCGCCGGCCTTCCGTGCGCTCAATCCGCAGGAGCTGGTGCCGGTGCTGCGCCACGACGGGCGGTTGCTGCGCCAGTCGATGGCGATCCTGGAATACCTGGACGAGACCTGGCCGCAGCGCGGCCCGCTGCTGCCGGACGACGCACCCGGCCGCGCCCGGGTGCGCGCGCTGGCGCAGGCCATCGGCTGCGACGTGCATCCACTGAACAACCTGCGGGTGCTCCAGCACCTCGAGAACACGCTGGGGCAGGGGCCGGACGGGCGGCAGGCCTGGATCCACCACTGGACCGGCAGCGGCCTGGATGCGCTGGAGCAACTGCTGGGCGCCGACCCGGACACCGGACGCTTCTGCCACGGCGATGTCCCGGGCATGGCCGACTGCGTGCTGGTGCCACAGCTCTACAACGCGCGCCGCTTCGGCATGGACCTGGCGCGCTGGCCGGTACTGGCACGGATCGAACGCGCCTGCCTGGCCCTGCCGGCATTCGTGGCGGCCGCGCCCGAGGCACAGCCGGACGCCCCGCGGGCATAGCCGTCCCGAAAGGCCGGCGCGCGTTGGCCGGCCCTGCGTTTAGCTGAAGCCGTGGCTGATGCCGCCGCCGCCGTTCATGTCGGCATAGGGGTCGTGCTCGCCCTCGGCGCCTTCGGACAGGCGGAACTTCAGTGCCAGGCCATCGCGCGAATCGGCCGCGCGCAGCGCTTCCTCCTGCTCGATGCGGCCCTGCTTGACCATCCGGAACAGGCACTGGTCGAAGGTCTGCATGCCTTCCTCCAGCGAGCCCTCCATCGCGGCCTTGATCTCGTGCACCTGGCCGCGGCGCAGCAGGTCGCGGATCATCGGCGTGTTGATCAGCACCTCGGTGGCCGGCAGGCGGCGCCCGTCGACGCCCTTGACCAGGCGCAGCGAGACCACCGCGCGCAGGTTGAGCGCCAGGTTCATCAGCACGTTCTTGTGCGCACTCTCGGGGAAGAAGTTGAGGATGCGCTCGATGGTCTGGTCGGCGTTGTTGGAGTGCAGCGTCGCAAGGCACAGGTGGCCGGTCTCGGCGAAGGCGATCGCCGCCTCCATCGTGGTCGCGTCCAGGATCTCGCCGATCAGGATCACGTCCGGCGCCTCGCGCATGGCGTTCTTCAGCGCGTTGTGGAAGGCGTGGGTGTCCAGCCCGACCTCGCGCTGGTTGACGATCGACTTCTTGTGCTTGTGCAGGTATTCGATCGGATCCTCGATGGTGAGGATATGCCCGGTCATGTTGCTGTTGCGGTAGTCGATCATCGACGCCAGCGAGGTCGACTTGCCCGAGCCCGTGGAGCCGACGATCAGCACCAGCCCCCGCGGGGTCATGATGATGTCCTTCAGCACCTCGGGCAGGTTCAGCTCCTCGATCGACGGGATCGCGCTGCGGATGGCGCGGATCACCATGCCGACCTCGCCGCGCTGCTTGAACACGTTGACGCGGAAGCGTCCGGCGTCGGCCAGGGCAATGGCCATGTTCAGTTCCAGGTCGCGCTCGAACTGCGGGACCTGGCCCTCGTCCATCAGCGAATAGGCGATCTTCTTGACCATGCCCGGGGGCAGGCCGGTGTTGCCGAGCGGGTAGAGCTTGCCTTCGATCTTGATGTAGACCGGCGCCCCGGTGGTCAGGAACATGTCCGAGGCGTTCTTCTCGGTCATCAGCTTCAGGAAGTAGCCGATATCCATTTAAATGACGATCCCCTGTATGGCGTCCGGCCGCCATTGCATGGGCGGCTCCGGCTTCCGACAATGGCCGCGACCCTTCAGGACGCGACATCCCCCGATGAACGAACCTAGCTTCGCACACTTCCGCAGGTGCCTGTATGCGCTGGTTGCCGCTTTCGGGCTGGCCGTCACGGCCCATGCCCAGTCCGCGTTGCCCGCTGTCCAGCAGGCCGAACGGGCGGTGCTGGAGGCCCAGGACGCGTTCGCCGACCAGTACGCACCGGAGCTGCTGCAGGGTGCCCGCACGGGCCTGATCCAGGCCCAGGCGCTGGGTGCTTCGCGCAGCCGTGCCGAGCGCCGCAAGGCGGAGGCGCTGGGCCTGCGGGTGGCTGCCGATGCCGACCTGGCACGGGCCCGCAGCGAGCAGGCGCGTGCCGAGGCCGGGCTGGCCCAGCGCCGCGCCGAGATCGCGGGCCTGCGCCAGCAGCTTGGGCTGGCCGGTGCGGAGGGCACGCCATGACCGCCGCGCGCTGGCCGCGCCCGCTGTGCGCATGCCTCCTGCTGCTGGCCCTGGCCGCACCGGCCACCGCGGCGGAAGACCCGGACGCCGCGCGCCTGCGCGCGAGGCTTTCGGTGCTGCAGGCCGACCCGGACCTGGCGCGCGGCGCCGGGGTCGAACTGCTGCAGGCGCAGCAGGCCATCGCCTCGCTGGAGGCCGCGCGCCGCTCCGAGCGTCCGGACTCGCTGTACCTGGCCCAGCGCCGGGTCGAGATCGCCGAGGCCATGGCCCGTGCAGGGGCGGCGCGGGCCGAGCTGTCGCGGCTGGAGCTGCAGCGCAGCGAACTGCTGCTGGAGGCCAGCCGGCGCGAGACCGAGAAGGCGCGCCGGGAAGCCGAGCGCCTGCGCGTCCAGGCCCAGATCCGCGCCGAGGAGGTCGAGCGGCTGCGCCTGGCCGCCGAGGCCGAGGCGATTGCCCGCGGGGAAGCGGAAGAGGCCCTGGGCAAGGCGGCCGGCCGCCAGACCGCGCAGCTCAGCGCCGCCCGCCGCAAGGAGGCCGAGCTCGCCCGCCAGGAGGCGGAGCTGGTGTCCGGGAAGAAGCTGCCAGCCTCGACCTTCGGCAGCCAGGGCGAAACGTTCGTGCTGCCGGGCGCGGCCTATGCCAGCGGCAAGTCCGCCCTGAGCGGCAGCGGCAAGGACGCCGCCGCGGCCCTGGCTGCCTACCTGCAGATGGGCAAGCGCACCGTGCGCATCCGCGCCTGGGACGCCGATCCCAAGGTGGCCCAAGCCCGCGCCGCCGCCCTGCGGGAAGCGCTGGCCGCAGCCGGCGTGGACAAGGCCCGGATCAAGGCCGAAGGGGTCCGCGACCCGGCCACCAGCCGGCGCTCGGCAGAGGTGACGATCGCCCCCTGAACCCGGGTTTGGCTTCGTGAAATCAATCACTTGCGGTTGCCGCAGGTTGGATTTCCCGGGCCGAACGCGGCGTCGGTCCCAGTTCGGGGTTACTCGCACGGGGAAAGGTTGAAGGGCCCCCGGCATGGGAGTAGGGTCGGATACCCGGGTCCCTTCCAAGGTGGCCCGGCAGAACCGGAGCCATGCCGATGCAGCTGCCTGCAACGCCAGTCCCCCCAGATGCCGGGCCCAGCCGCGGCGGGTGGGGTGGGGGGCGGGGGCAGCCGCATCGCGCCTGTCCGGCAACCACGCGCCCTGGGCCTCGCGGCCCGGGGCGTCTGTTTTTCCGGCGCCGGCCAGGCAGGCCGGACATCCGCCATCAGGGACGCAACGACCCAGGAGGTGCAGACATGTTCGAAGGGCAACCGCAGACCGAAATCGACGCGCTCATCAAGCGTGACCCCGAATTCAAGCGGCTCTACCAGCGACACCGGCTGCTGGACAAGAAGTGCATGCAGGCCGAGCTCGGGGTGCTACCCATCGACGACATGACGCTTGGGCAGATGAAGCGCGAGAAGCTCGCCGCCAAGGAGCGGTTGCTGCGCATGTACGACCGGGCCCACTGACCGGTCCCACGTTCGTTACCGCCACGGGCGGTGGTGGCCATCCTCGTCGGTCGCCACCGCCCGGGCACCCGGTTGTGTCGGCCTGTGGCAATCGCGGCCGCCCGCTCGCGCCAGCCCGGGCTGACGGGGCAGGGGATCCGGCCGATAATGCCGGTTCTGCCGCGGTATCGCGGCGCTCCCACCGGACTGCCCATGGCCCTGCACGCCTCCGTGCTCGAACTCATCGGCCGCACCCCGATCGTCAAGGCGCGCCGCCTGGACACGGGCCCGTGCGAGCTCTACCTCAAGCTCGAGAACTTCAATCCCGGCGGCTCGATCAAGGACCGCATCGGCCTGTCGATGATCGAGGCGGCCGAGCGCCGCGGCGAACTCAAGCCCGGGGCCACCCTGGTCGAGGGCACCGCCGGCAATACCGGCTTGGGCCTGGCCCTGGTCGCCCAGCAGAAGGGTTACCGCCTGGTGCTGGTGGTCCCGGACAAGATGAGCCGGGAGAAGATCTTCAACCTCAAGGCCATGGGGGCCGAGGTGGTGCTGACCCGCTCGGACGTGGGCAAGGGCCACCCGGAGTACTACCAGGACCTGGCGGAGCGGATCGCCCGCGAAACCCCGGGCGCGTACTTCATCAACCAGTTCGGCAACCCGGACAACCCGGCCGCGCACGAGCACGGCACCGGCCCGGAGATCATCGAGCAGATGGCGCAGGCCGGCGGCTTCGACGCGATCGTGTTCGGCTGCGGCAGCTCCGGCACCATGACCGGCCTGTCGCGCTGTTTCGCCGAACAGGCGCCGCACGTGGAGATGGTGCTGGCCGACCCGGTCGGCTCGATCCTGACCCAGTACATCAACGAGGGCGTGCTCAGCGACAAGTCCGGCAGCTGGCTGGTGGAGGGCATCGGCGAGGATTTCCTGCCGCCGATCTCCGACTTCAGCCGGGTCAAGAAGGCTTATGCCATCTCCGATGCGGAGAGCTTCCATACCGCGCGCGAGCTGCTGGAGAAGGAGGGCATCCTCGGTGGTTCCTCCACCGGCACCCTGCTGGCCGCGGCGCTGCGCTACTGCCGCGAGCAGGCTGCGCCGAAGAAGGTGCTGGTGTTCGTGTGCGACACCGGCAACAAGTACCTGTCCAAGATGTACAACGACTACTGGATGCTGGACAACGGCTTCCTGGAGCGTGAGCACCACGGCGACCTGCGCGACCTGATCCTGCGTCCCTACAGCCAGCGCGACACCGTGGTGGTGGCCCCGACCGACCTGCTGACCACCGCCTACCAGCGCATGAAGCTTTACGACGTGTCGCAGCTGCCGGTGATGGAGGGCGAGCAGCTTGCCGGCATCATCGACGAGAGCGACGTGCTGCTGCACGTGTACGGCGACGAGGCGCGCTTCCGCGACCCGGTCTCGGTGGCGATGGTCAGCAAGCTGGAGAAGCTGGACGTCAAGTCGCCGATCGAGGCGCTGCTGCCGGTGTTCGACCGCGGCCAGGTGGCGATCGTCACCGATGGCGAGCGCTTCCTGGGCCTGATCACCCGGATCGACCTGCTCAACTACCTGCGCCGCCGCGTGCAGTAGCGGCCTCCCTGGCGCCGGTCCGGTCCGGGCCGGCGCCAAGCTTCGGTTAAGCGGCGGTTGCTAGAATCCGCGGCTACCTCGAAGAGAGCCGCCATGTCCGACCAGTCTCCCCGCGACGGCCTGCACACGGACGCCCTCGCGTTCGCCACCCTGGCCATCCATGGCGGCCAGGCTCCCGACCCCACCACCGGGGCGGTGATGCCGCCGATCTATGCCACCTCGACCTACGCCCAGTCGGCGCCGGGCGAGCACCAGGGCTTCGAGTACTCCCGCACCCACAACCCCACCCGCTTCGCCTGGGAGCGCTGCGTCGCCGCGCTGGAAGGCGGCAGCCGCGGGTTCGCGTTCGCCTCGGGCATGGCGGCCAGTTCCACGGTGCTGGAACTGCTGGACAGCGGCGACCACGTCATCGCCATGGACGACCTGTACGGCGGCAGCTACCGCCTGTTCGAGCGGGTCCGCCGGCGCAGCGCCGCGCTGGACTTCAGTTTCGTCGACCTGGCCGACCTGGACGCCTTCGCCGCGGCGATCACTCCGCGCACGCGCATGGTCTGGATCGAGACCCCGACCAACCCGATGCTCAAGATCGTGGACATCGCCGCGGTGGTGGAGGTCGCGCGCCGGCACGGCCTGCTGGTGGTGGTGGACAACACCTTCGCCTCGCCGGCGCTGCAGCGTCCCCTGCAGCTGGGCGCGGACCTGGTCCTGCATTCGGCGACCAAATACCTCAACGGGCACTCGGACATGGTCGGTGGCATCGTAGTCACCGCCGAGGCCGAACTGGGCGAGCGCATGGCGTTCCTGCAGAACTCGGTGGGCGCGGTGCAGGGGCCGTTCGACAGCTTCCTGGCCCTGCGCGGGGCCAAGACCCTGCCGCTGCGCATGCGCGCGCACTGCGACAGCGCGCTGCAGCTGGCGCAGTGGCTGGAGTCGCACCCGGCGGTGGAGAAGGTGATCTACCCGGGCCTGGCCTCGCACCCGCAGCACGCACTGGCCGCCCGCCAGATGAGCGGTTTCGGCGGCATCGTCTCGGTGGTGCTCAAGGGTGGATTCGAGGCGGCCAGCCGCTTCTGTGCCCGGACCCGGCTGTTCACCCTGGCCGAGTCGCTGGGCGGGGTGGAGAGCCTGCTCAACCATCCGGCGGTAATGACCCATGCCTCGGTGCCGCCCGAGCGCCGCGCCCGGCTGGGGATCAGCGACTCGCTGGTGCGCCTGAGCGTCGGGATCGAAGACGTGGGCGACCTGCGGCGGGATCTGGACCAGGCCCTGGCGGCCTGACGGAGATCCCCATGCTGGAGACACTGGCGCAGCGTCGCTCGCTGCTGGCCGAGCTGACGAAGCGTGAGATCCTGGGGCGCTATCGCGGCGCCTCCATCGGCCTGCTGTGGTCGCTGATCAGCCCGTTCCTGATGCTGATGGTCTACACCCTGGCCTTCGGCTACATCCTGCGCAGCCGCTGGCCGGGTACCTCCGGCTCGACCACCGATTTCGCGCTGATCCTGTTCGTGGGGCTGGTGGTCCACGGTTTCTTCGCCGAGTGCCTGACCCGGGCGCCGCAGCTCGTGTTGTCCAACCCCGGCTACGTGAAGCGCGTGGTTTTCCCGCTGGAGATCCTGGCCTGCAGCATGACCCTCACCGCGCTGTTCCACCTGGCGATGAACCTGGTGGTGCTGGTGGCGCTGAAATGGTTCTGGCACGGGGAGCTGTACTGGCACATGCTGCTGCTGCCGGTGGTCATCGCGCCGCTGGCGATCCTGACGGTGGCGGTGGGCTGGTTCCTGTCGGCGCTGGGCGTGTACCTGCGCGACATCAGCCAGTTCGTCGGCGTGCTCGCCACCGCCATGCTGTTCCTGTCCTCGGCGATCATCCCGCTGGAGTCGCTACCGGAAGACTACCGCTGGGTGTTCCGCGCCAATCCGCTGACCCTGATCATCGACCAGGCGCGCGAGGTGGTGATCTGGGGACGCATGCCGGACTGGACCGCGCTGGGGATCTACACCGCATGCGTCAGCGGGCTGGCGTTGCTGGCCCTGGCGTTCTTCCGCCGCATGCGCGGGGGGTTCGCCGATGTGCTCTGAGACGGCCGCACCGGCGCCCGACGCGATGGCGGAGCCGGCCGCCGCGGTGATCCGCGTGGAGGGCGTTGGCAAGAGCTTCCGCATGTACGAGAAGCCGGTCCACCGCCTGTGGCAGGCGCTGCTGGGGCGCGAGCACGGGCACCGCGAATTCCATGCCCTGCGCGAGGTCTCCTTCGAGATCCGCCGCGGCGAGACGGTGGGCATCATCGGGCGCAACGGGTCGGGCAAATCCACGCTGCTGCAGATCATCGCCGGGACCCTGTCACCGACCCACGGCAGTTGCCGGGTGGAGGGCAAGGTGGCCGCGCTGCTGGAGCTGGGCAGCGGCTTCAATCCCGAGTTCACCGGCCGCGAGAACGTCTATCTCAACGGCACCATCCTTGGCCTGACCCGCGCCCAGGTCGAACAGCGGATGCAGCGCATCCTCGATTTCGCCGACATCGGCCAGTTCATCGACCAGCCGGTGCGCAGCTATTCCAGTGGCATGGCCGTGCGCCTGGCCTTCGCGGTGATCGCCCACGTCGATGCGGACATCCTGATCGTGGACGAAGCGCTGTCGGTGGGCGATGCGTTCTTCGCGCAGAAGTGCATGCGCTTCCTGCGCGAATTCCAGAAGCGCGGCACGCTGCTTTTCGTCAGCCACGACGCGGCGGCGGTCACCAACCTGTGCTCCCGCGCGATCTGGCTGGAGGACGGCGTGGTGCAGATGCAGGGCGCCGCCGGGGCGGTGGTGGAAACCTACATGGCGCGGCAGCACGCGCGCGGCCGCGCCGATGCGGCAGGCGAGGTGGTTCACGTGGGCCAGGGGCGGTCCGGCGCGGGCAAGCCGGCGGCCGATCCGGCCGCGGCGGATTTCCGCCAGGAGCTGCTGCGCTCGCTGGGAGCCTCCAACCGCCTGGCGGTGTTCGAGTTCGACCCGGACTCGGCCGGCACCCAGTTCGGCGCCGGCGGCGCGACCATCTTCGAGGTGGCGCTGCTGGACGACGCGGGCACGCCGGCGCGCCTGCTGGAGGGCGGCGAGATGACCACCTTGCGCATCCGGGCGCGGGCCAACCAGGACCTGGATGCGGTGATCCTCGGCTTCTACGTCAAGGACCGCCTGGGCCAGCGCCTGTTCGGCGACAACACCCACCTGGTGTTCAACGGCGAGCAGGCCAGCGTCACCGGCGGCGAGGTGGTGGAGGCGGACTTCCGTTTCCGGATGCCGATCCTGCCCTCGGGCAGCTACATGGTCGACGTGGCCATCGCCTCGGGCAGCCAGGACGACCACACCCAGCAGCACTGGGTGCACGACGCGCTCGAGTTCCGGGCGGTGGATGAAACCATGCGCCACGGCCTGCTTGGCATCCCGATGGCGGCAATCGAAGTGACCAGGCGGAGCGAGTGACGATGGAATTCACGGGCGAACGCTTCGTGCCCACCGAGGCCGGCGAGATCCGCCAGGAGCACCTGCACCGGTATGCCTGGTGCCTGCCGGCGGTGGCCGGCAAGGACGTGCTGGACATCGCCTGCGGCGAGGGCTATGGCAGCGCGGCGATGGCCGCGGTGGCGCGCTCGGTGACCGGCGTGGACATCTCGGCCGAGGCCGTGGCCCACGCCACCACGACCTACGGGTCGCGCCCGCACCTGCGGTACCTGCAGGGTTCGGCGGCGGCGATCCCGCTGCCCGATGCCTGCGTGGACGTGGTGGTGTCCTACGAGACGGTCGAACACCTGCACGAACAGGAGCAGATGCTGGCGGAGATCCGCCGGGTGCTGCGTCCTGACGGCGTGCTGGTGATGTCCTCGCCCAACCGGGTCACCTATTCGGAGAAGGCCGGGCACCACAACGAGTTCCACGTGCGCGAGCTGGATTTCGACGAGTTCGCCACCCTGCTGGGGCGTCAGTTCCCGGCCGTGCGCTACCTCGGCCAGAAGTTGTCGGTGGTTTCGGCGATCTGCGCGACGACCCCCGAAGCGGGTGCGCTGCAGTGGCAGGGGCTTGCCGAACGGGATGGCGAGGTCCTCGCCCGGGCGGCGGCGATCGAGGCACCGGTCTACTTCATCGCGATCGCGGCGGCGGAGGAGCGGCTGCTGCCGGCGCTTGCCCCGTCGGTGCTGATGTCCGAGACCGAGGACCTTTACGAGCGCCATCGCGAAGTCGCGCGCTGGGCCGGCAGCCAGGACGAAGAGATCGCGCGCCTGCGCGGCCGCGTCGACGAGCTCCAGGCCGAGAGTGCCGAGCGCACTGCCTGGGCCCAGGGCCTGGACCGCGAGGTCGAACAGCTGCGCACTGAGTTGGCGGACGCACGGGAGCGTGGCTCCGAACGGCTCGCCGGCGAACTGGCGCAGGCCCGGGCCCAGTGCAGTGCGCTGGAAGAGGAATGCCGGCGCCTGCGGCACGAGCGCGCGCAGGCAGCCACCGACATGCAGGTGGCGCTGGGGGAGATGCTGGAAGGCATGCGCAGCCAGCTGGCCACCGCGCGCCGGGCGGCCGGCGACCTGCAGCCGGTCCACCCCCAGGCGCTGCCCGTGGACGCCGACCTGCTTTCCAGCGCAGTGGAGGAAGCGCGTCGCGGCCGCCAGCAGATGGACGAGCTGCTGCGGATCATCCTGGCTTCGAAGTCCTGGCAGCTGACCCGCCCGCTGCGTTTCGCGGGCAGGGTCATGCGCGGTGAATGGGACGTGGTGGCCGCCTCGCTGCGCGGCAACGCGCTGGCGGGCAGCCCGCTGCTGGCGCCGGCACGCGCGCTGTTCCGTCGCCTGCGCATGCGCCAGCAGGCCAGGCAGCAACCTGTCCCGGTGCTGCAGCACGCGGACACGACCCCGGAGGAGCTGCTGCGCGACATGGCCTTCCCGGTGTCCGAAGCGCCGGTGGTCTCGGTGGTGATCCCGACCTACGGCAAGCTGGCGATGACCGCCGCCTGCCTGCGCTCGATCGCCGACCATCTGCCATCGATGCCGTTCGAGGTCATCGTCGCCGAGGATGCCTCGGGGGAGGCGGAGATGGCGCGGCTGGCCACCATCCCCGGCCTGCGCTACCACGAGAACCCGCAGAACCTCGGCTTCCTGCGCTCGTGCAACCACGCCGCCACCCTGGCGCGCGGCCAGTACCTGTGCTTCCTCAACAACGACACCGAGGTGGCCGCCTGCTGGCTGGAGGGATTGCTCGACGTGTTCGACCGGATGCCCGACGCCGGCATGGCCGGCTCCCGCCTGGTCTACCCCGACGGGCGCCTGCAGGAAGCCGGTGGCATCGTCTGGCGCGACGGTTCGGCATGGAACTACGGGCGCCTGCAGGATCCGCGCGCCAACGAGTTCAACTACGTACGCCGGGTGGACTACTGCTCCGGCGCCAGCCTGCTGCTGCCGACCGCGCTGTTCCGGCGCCTGGGAGGCTTCGACGAGCTGTACCTGCCGGCCTACTGCGAGGATTCGGACCTCGCCTTCCGGGTGCGCGCCGAGGGCCTGGAGGTGTACTACACGCCATTCTCCACCGTGGTCCACCACGAGGGCGTCTCCCACGGCACCGACACCGGCAGCGGGATCAAGGCTTACCAGGTGGTCAACCAGGGCAAGTTCCTGGAGCGCTGGAAGGACGTGCTGGCCAGCCATTACCCCAATGGCGAACATGTCCTGCGTGCCCGCGACCGCGCCTGGGACAGGCCGGTGGTCCTGGTGGTGGACCATTACGTGCCGCAGCCGGACCGCGACGCCGGTTCGCGGACCATGGTCGCGTTCATCGATGCGCTGCTGGCGGCCGGCTGCATCGTGAAGTTCTGGCCGGACAACCTCTACCTGGACCCGCACTACAGCCAGGCGCTGCAGGCGCGTGGCGTGGAGCTGATCTACGGGACGCGGCATGCCGGGCGCTTCGCCGACTACCTGCGCGAGGTGGGCGGCGAGCTGGACGCGGTGCTGCTGTCGCGGCCGCACGTCGCGCCGTCCTATCTCAAGGCGCTGCGCAAGCTGGCGCCGGATGTGCGCGTGACCTACTACGGCCACGACCTGCATTTCCGCCGGATGC
>JBQGEI010000088.1:0-2767 GCA_052039535.1 Pseudoxanthomonas sp. | reverse complement strand
TCGACGTTTGCCCGGTCGGCGCGCTGACCAACAAGGTGTTCCAGTTCCGCGCCCGTCCGTGGGAGCTGATCGCCAGGGAGTCGCTCGGTTACCACGACGCATTGGGCTCGAACCTGTTCATGCACGCCCGCCGCGGGGAAGTGCTGCGTGCCGTGCCGCGCGAGAACGAGCTGGTCAACGAGTGCTGGCTGTCCGACCGCGACCGCTACTCGCACCAGGGCCTGGACGCCGCCGACCGTGCCACCGTGCCGCTGGTCAAGGCGGGCGGCGAGTGGAAGGAGGCGACCTGGGCCGAAGCCCTGTCCGCCGCCGCCGCGATCCTGCGCGACAACAAGGGCGATGACCTGGGCGTGCTGGTGCACCCGGCCACCTCGAACGAGGAGGGCGGCCTGCTGGCCGCGCTGGCCGCGGCCCTGGGCACCACCAACATCGACCACCGCATCGCCAACCGCGACTTCTCCGACGCCGCGGTCGCCGAACCGTTCGCGCTGCCGGTCGCCGAGATCGAGCAGGCCGACGTGATCGTCGTGGTCGGCAGCAACATACGCCACGAGCTGCCGCTGCTGCATGCCCGCCTGCGCAAGGCGCAGACCAAGCACGGCGCGCGCATCCACGTGGTCAACCCGGTCGACTTCGATTTCACCTATGCGGCCGCGGGCACCCACGTCGTGCCGCCATCGCGCTTCGCCGAGGTGCTGGGCGGCGCCGGGTTGCGCGAGGCACTGCAGGGCGCGACCCGCCCGGTCGTGATCATCGGCGCGATCGCCGAGAACCATCCGCAGGCCGCCGCGATCCGCGCCGCCGCGCGCGATTTCGCGACCGCTACCGGTGCCGCGCTGTGCCGCATCCCGCAGGGCGCAAACGCCGTGGGCCTGGTCCGCGCCGGTGTGCTGCCGGCTGGCCGCGACGCCGCTGCGATGCTGGCCGACCCGCGTCGTGCCTACGTGCTTTACGGCATCGAGCCGGGCCTGGATTTCGCCGACACGGGCAGCGCGCTCAAGGCGCTGGGCGCGGCGAAGGTCGTGGCGTTCAGTCACTTCGCCTGCGAATCCACCCGCGCGGTGGCCGACGTGATCCTGCCGGTCGGCGCGTTGCCGGAGGTCGAGGCCACGCTGACCAACCTCAACGGCATCGAGCAGGCGGCGCATGCCGCCGGTCGCCTGCCGGGCCAGGCCCGCGAGGGCTGGCGTGTGTTGCGTGCGCTGGGCGGCGAGCTGGGCCTGGCCGGCTTCGAGTTCACCGAACTGGCCGGCGCCCGCGCGATGCTGGAAGGCGGGCGTGCGGTGGAGGTCCGGGCCGGCGTCGCTGGCGCGGCGGGCGAGGGCGGCCTGGAGCTGGCCCTGGTCCCGGCGATCTACCGTACCGATGCGGTGGTTCGCCGCGCGGCCGCGCTGCAGGCCCATCCGCTCAACGTTGCCGCGCGCATCGTGCTGAACCCGGCCGACGCCGGTGGAATCGGGGCGGGCGCCGTGGTCAAGGTCAAGGGCGCGCACGGCACGGCGACGCTGCCGGTCGAGCTGGACGCGCGGGTTGCCGCCGGTGCGGCATGGATCGAGGGTGGCCATGGCGCCACCGCGCCGCTGGGCGCTGGTCGGGTCGAGGTGGTGAAGGCATGAACGAACTGCTGATCAACGCGGTCGGCCCGCTTCGCGAATGGCTGTTCGGGCTGGGTGACATCGGCGCGATCCTGTGGATCGTGCTGAAGATCCTCGCCATCGCCATGCCGGTGATCATCTCGGTCGCGTTCTACGTGGTCTGGGAGCGCAAGCTCATCGGCTGGATGCACGCGCGTCACGGGCCGATGTATGTCGGCATGGGCATCTTCCAGGCCTTCGCGGACGTGTTCAAACTGCTGTTCAAGGAGGTCATCCAGCCCTCCAGCGCGCACAAGGTGATGTACATCCTGGCGCCGCTGATCGTGCTGGCTCCTGCGTTCGCGGCGTGGGCGGTGGTGCCGTTCGACTACCAGCTGGTGCTGTCCAACGCCAACGCCGGCCTGCTGTACCTGCTGGCGATGACCTCGCTGGGCGTGTACGGGGTGATCATCGCCGGCTGGGCATCGAACTCGAAGTACGCCTTCCTGGGAGCGATGCGTTCGGCCGCCCAGGTGGTGAGCTACGAGATCGCGATGGGCTTCGCCCTGGTGGGCGTGCTGATCGCCGCCGGCAGCCTGAATCTGACCGACATCGTGATGGCGCAGTCGGGCAACGCCGGCTTCCTGGAGTGGTTCTGGCTGCCGCTGCTGCCGCTGTTCGTCGTGTACTGGGTGTCCGGCGTGGCCGAGACCAACCGCGCCCCGTTCGACGTGGTGGAAGGCGAGTCGGAGATCGTGGCCGGCCACATGGTGGAGTACTCGGGCTCGGCGTTCGCGCTGTTCTTCCTGGCCGAGTACGCCAACATGATCCTGGTCAGCTTCCTGATCTCGATCTTCTTCCTCGGTGGCTGGCTGAGCCCGCTCCAGGGCTGGGTCACGGCCGACATCTCGCCGTGGATCGACTGGATCTGGAAGGGCGGCTGGCCGTGGCTGCTGGTCAAGGTGTTCTTCTTCGCCAGTGCGTATATCTGGTTCCGCGCCAGCTTCCCGCGCTACCGCTATGACCAGATCATGCGGCTGGGCTGGAAGGTGTTCATTCCGCTGACCATCGTCTGGATCGCGGTGACCGCCCTGCTGGTGTTCTTTGGCGTGTTCGAGAAGGGCGCCTGATCGATGAGCAAAGTCGTCCACTATTTCAAGAGCCTGCTGCTGCTGGAGCTGATCCGCGGCCTG
>JBQGEI010000087.1:0-13212 GCA_052039535.1 Pseudoxanthomonas sp. | reverse complement strand
TTGGGGTTGTCGTACACCAGCCCGACCACGAAGGGAGTGCCGCTGCGCAGGTTGCGTGCGGTCGCATCCGGCTCGTAGTCCAGCTCGGCAATGGCTGCCAGCACCCGCGACCGGGTGCCCTGCATCACCGACGGCTCGTTGTTGATCACCCGCGAGACGGTCTTGAGCGAGACCTTCGCCCGCTCGGCGACGTCCTTGATGGTTGGTCTGCGCATGCCTGCTGCTGCCCCGGAAATGGATCGGACATCCATCATGCGCGAATCAGCGGCCGCCCTGCAGGCCGGCACGGTGGCCGCGCAGGGCGTAATAGAGGATGTACAGGTAGCACGGCACCATCAGCCCGGCGAACACCGCCTGGAAGTCGTAATGCTGCTTGAGCACGGCGAACAGCTGCGGCACGATCGCGCCGCCGGCGATGCCCATGACCAGCAGCGCCGAGCCGGTTTCGGTGAAGCGGCCCAGGCCACGGATCGCCAGCGGGAAGATCGCCGGCCACATCATCGCGTTGGCGAACCCCAGCGCGGCCACGAAGCCCACCGACACATAGCCGTGGGTCAGCAGCGCGCCGATCGACAGCAGCACGCCCAGCACCGCCGAGACGCTCAGCCAGCGCTCCTGCGAGAAGTAGCGCGGGATCAGCGCCAGGCCGGCCAGGTAACCCAGCAGCATTGCCGCCAGGGTGAAGGAGGTGAAGAACTTGGTCTGGTCAAGCGGCAGGCCGAAGGCGTGGCCGTAGGTGCCGATGGCGTCGCCGGCCATCACCTCCGCGCCCACGTAGACGAACAGGCACAGCACGCCCAGCCACAGGTGCGGGAACGCGAAGATGCTGGCGCGCGCCGGCGCACCGACGCTGGCAGGACCGGTGTTGGCCTCGCTGGCGCTGATTTCCGGCAGCGGCGAGAACAGCACGGCCACCGCGATCAGCAGCAGGACACCGGCCATCGCCAGGTACGGGGCGTGGATCTTGGCGGCGAACGCTTCCAGCAGCTGCGAGCGGGTGGCCGGGTCGGCGGCTTCGACCTGCGCGGCCAGGTCGCCCACGCCGTGCAGCACCAGCGAGCCGATCACCAGCGGTGCCAGGATGCCGGCGATCTTGTTGCAGATGCCCATCAGCGCGATCCGTCGCGCTGCGCTCTCGATGGGTCCGAGGATCGAGATGTAGGGATTGACCGCGGTCTGCAGCAGCGCCAGGCCACCACCGATCACGAACAGCCCGCCCAGCGCGCCGCCGAACCAGCGCCGCGTGGCGAACTCGCCGAACATCATCGCGCCTACCGCCATGACCGCCAGGCTCAGGGCCAGGCCCTTCTTCATGCCGGTGGCCTTGAGGATCCACGCTGCCGGCAACGCGAGGAAGAAGTACGACAGGTAGAACACCATCAGCACCAGGAACGCGGCGATCTCGCTGACATCGAAAGCGAGCTTGACGAAGGTGATCAGCGGTCCGTTGATCCAGGTGAAGAAGCCGATGATGAAGAACAGGCCGCCGACGATCGCGATCGAACTGGCCAGGCCTGGACGGGCCTGGGTATTGGCAGTGACGGACATGGGCTATCTCCCCCGGGATCTGGTGGCAATCGGGCGTGCACCGCATGCCGCGGGCTGCCCGTAAGCGGGAACAACGTTGTCACATTTCTCCCCCGAAGTGTGGCCCGGTGTCAACCCGCGGGCGATGCGTGGCCGATCCCGGTCCATGCTGCCCTGCCCCACCAGGACTGCCTTGATCGTGCTGGTACTTGGGCTCTCGCCGGTGGGCATCCTCGCCCGGCCAGCGCCGCGCGGTGGCCGCTGACACGTGCCGCGGCCACTGCTGCGACGCGTGTTGACATCGTTGTCACAATGCGACAAGACTCTGCCCGTCCCCGTGGTCAGCCGTGCCCAGGCGCGCCTCCACGTCTCCAATGGAACCCCAGCGTGACCGCAGCCGATCCGAGGCGTTGCTCCCCCTTCATTGCCGCCGACGTAGGTGGCACCCATGTCCGTGTCGGCCTGGTGGCCGCCGATGGCGTGGAGGGCGCGCCGCACCTGCTGGCCTACAGCAAGTTCCGTTGCGGCGACTATCCCGGCCTGGGCGACATCCTTGCCGAGTTCATCGCAAGCCTCGGCCGGCACCCGGTGCGCGTGGCGGTGATCGGCAGCGCCGGCTATCCGATGGCCGACGGCACGGTCATCGCCGCGAACCTGCCGTGGCCGCTGTCGCCGCACGAGCTGCGCGAGCGGCTCGGCCTGGACGCGGTCCACCTGATCAACGAGTTCGAGGCCCTGGCCCACGCGGTCGGCGATCTGCGCGCCAGCGAGGTCCTGCAGCTGTCCGGGCCGGTGCAGCCGGCGCGTGGTCCCGTGCTGGTGCTCGGTCCCGGTACCGGCCTGGGCGCGGCGTTGTGGATCCCGGCCGGCGGGCATGGCGTGGTCATGGCCACCGAGGCCGGGCAGGCGGCGCTGACCGTCGGTACCGCCCTGGAAATGGAATTGCTGGAACACATGCTCGGACAGCGCAGCCACGTGCCGCTCGAGCACGCGCTGTCCGGACCCGGGCTGCTCAACCTGTACCGGTCGTTGTGCGCTGTCCGCGGCGCGCCGGCCACGCACGACCAGCCATCCGGAATCACCGCCGCCGCGCTGGGCGACGCCGATCCGCTGGCGCGCCAGAGCCTGGATGTGTTCTGCGGGCTGCTGGGCAGCACGGTGGGCGACATGGCGCTGCTGTACGGCGCGCAGGGTGTGTACCTGGCCGGCGGGATGCTGCCGCACATCCGCCAGTTCCTGGCCACGAGCAGCTTCGGCCAGCGTTTCCTCAACAAGGGGCCGATGCGCGAGGCGCTGGAGCAGGTCTCGGTGAAGCTGGTCGAACACGGCCAGCTGGGCGTGGTCGGTGCCGCCAGCTGGTACCTCGGCGCCGGCGCAGTGCGATAACAGCAACAGCAGCAACAACAGGCGCCGTAGGCGCCACGAGCCGGTGTCGCATCTGCCACGCGCCGATGCGCACACCCCATGCAGACACCGCCGGGAGGGCCGGCGCAACAACCGATGATGGAGAGACATCATGAAGTACGGCAAGTCAGCACTGAGCGTTGCGATCTTCACCTGCCTGTCCATGTCCGCGACGGCGCATGCGCAGGACCAGGCAGTCAACGCCACCGAACTGGACACCGTCGTGGTCACCGGCATCCGGGGCTCGATGGAGAAGTCGCTGGACACCAAGCGCGAGGCCAATGCCCGCGTTGAGGTGGTCACCGCCGAGGACGTCGGCAAGCTGCCGGCGCACAACGTCGCCGACACCCTGCAGCGCCTGCCCGGCGTCAATATCAGCTCGTCGTCCTCGGACGAGGGCGGCTTCGACGAAGCCGACCGCGTCAGCCTCCGCGGCACCAGCCCAAGCCTGACCCAGACCCTGATCAACGGCCACACCGTCGGTTCGGCCGACTGGTTCGTCCTCAGCCAGGGCAACAACGTCGGCCGCAGCGTCAGCTACACCCTGCTGCCATCCGAGCTGGTCAGCTCGGTGGAAGTGCACAAGTCCTCGCAGGCGAAGCTGCAGGATGGCGGCACCACCGGCACGGTCAACATCATCACCCGCAAGCCGCTGGACTTCGCCGACCAGATCACCGCCGAAGCCTCGCTGGGCGTGGTCAACTCCGAGCAGGCCGACTCCACCGATCCGCAGCTGTCGGGGCTGTTCAATTACAAGAGCGCCGACGGCACCTTCGGCGTGATGGTCCAGGCCTTCAGCCAGAAGCGCGAGCTGCGCCGCGAAGCGCAGGAAGTACCGGGTGGCTTCTTCCAGATCGGCGCGACCGATCCGGCCGGCATCAGCAACCCGGACCTGGTCGGCGTGTACGCGCCGGGCCTGCTCGGCTCGACCCTGTTCGAGCAGACCCGCGAGCGCAAGGGCGGCCTGGTCGAGCTCCAGTTCAAGCCCAGTGACGACCTGACCCTGGGCCTGAGCGGCTTCCGCTCGGACATGGATGCCAACAACTACAACCGCAACTTCATGCTGTGGGGCGGCAACTTCGCCCGCGCCCAGGCGCCGGATGCCGGCTACGTGGTCAAGGACGGCGTACTGACCCAGGCCACCTACACCGGCCAGCCGGGCCAGCCGTATGCGGTCTACGACATGATCTACCGCGAGGCGACCGCCAAGAGCGAGTACGCCACCTTCGACGTGGACTGGCAGATCAATGACGACCTGGGCGCCAGGTTCCAGGCCGGCACCACCCGTGGCGAAGGCTCGACCCCGCGCCAGTTCATCGCCGAGCTGGTGATGGCAAACGGCGGCGGCGGCAGCTGGACCACCCATGGCGCCGGCTCGCCGGTGGACTGGAGCGTGGGCGGCGACCTGAGCCCGGGCGCGTCCGAGTGGGGCGGCACCTGGGGCAACCAGGAAGTCACCGCCAAGGACGAGGAGAACTGGTTCACCGCCGACTTCACCCGGTACTTCAACGACGGCGTGCTGTCCTCGCTGGACTTCGGCGCGCGCTACGCCGACCACACCCGCGAAGCGCTGTCGCCGGAAGGCGCCAGCCCCGGCGCGGGCATCTGGGACGCGCTCCAGGGCGGCGCCACCGCGCCGTACCCGGGCGGTTTCGCCAGCAGCATCGGCGGCAGCTTCCCGCGCAACCTGTGGTACTTCACCCCGGGCGCGCTGAAGGACGCCATCCTCGGCAACTCCGAATGGCTGTACGACAACGACGGCCCGACCGGCCGCCACAACTACGGCGCCGAATGGAAGGTGGAGGAGAAGAACCTCGCCGCCTACGTCCAGGCCAACTTCATCGGCGAGGGCTGGAGCGGCAACCTGGGCCTGCGTTATGTCGACATCGACCAGGACATCGCGTCGTACCGGGCCGTCTCCGACCCGGCCAACGCCGATGTTTCCAGCCTGTTCGGCGCCTGGGCCCGCACCTCGGCCAGCAACAGCCACAGCCGCGTGCTGCCCAGCGCCAACCTCAAGTTCAACCTGAGCGAGGACCTGGTGTTCCGCTTCGCCGCCTCGCAGACCCAGACCCTGCCTGACTACTCGGCGCTGGGTGCCTCGTCCTGGGGCTCGGACCTGACCCGCCGCGGCGGCGGCGGCAACCCGGACCTCAAGCCGGTACTGTCGACCAACTTCGACGCCAACGTGGAGTGGTACTTCATGCCGCGCGGGCTGCTGTCGGTCGGTGCGTACTCGATGAACCTGAAGGACTACATCGCTTTCGGCACCCAGAGGCAGATGCTCTTCAGCGAGCTGACCAACCAGCTGGAGGAGTACGAGATCGCCCTGCCGATCAACGCCGACGGCAAGGTCACCGGCTACGAGGTCGCGTACGAGCAGCCGATCGGCGACTACTTCGGCGTGCTGGCCAACTACACCTACGCCGACGGCAGCACCTCCCACACCTGGGCCGACGGCAGCCACAACCTGCAGGGCACCTCGAAGGACACCTACAACGTGGGCGCCTACTTCGAGAACGACAGCTTCGGCGCGCGGGTCAGCTACACCCACCGCTCCTCGTTCCTGATCGGCCTGTCCGGCGCCAACCCCTACTACCAGGATGACTTCGGCACCCTGTCCGCAGCGCTCAGCTACAGGCTCAACGAGCACCTGAGCTTCAGCCTGGACGCGATGAACCTCAACGACCCGACCATCAAGTACTACCAGAGCGCGGCCATCCCGACCTCGTTCTACGCCAATGGCCGGCAGTACTACTTCAACGTGCGCGTGAAGTTCTGAGCACGACCGATCCGCGGGTCATGCCGCGGACCGCCTCCGCAGGATCCTCCCTTGGCCCGGCATGCCTGCATGCCGGGCGCCTTTTCGACGCCGGAGGCCACACGCCGTGGCACACGCGGATTGCCCCGGGGAGCCGGGTTGACCGCGTTGGCGACGCTCCAACAGACTCGTCCGGGATGCAGTGGCAATGCATGATCCCGGCCGGCGCGGCGCCGCCGTGCCCCGCAGGATCGATGCGTTTGCCCAGCCGGACGCGGACGCGTGCCCGCCCCCGGTCGCCGCTGCACGGGCACCATGCACATCCGCCGCGACAGGCCCTGCGGGGGCCTCTGCGGCCGCCGGTACGCCACACGACCACCGCCCGTCGGCGGTCGTGCCGCGTCGCCAAATCCATGCGTACCACCGCAATAACGGAGTCACCATGAACCGACCCGACTGTTTCCAACGCCTGCGCCACCTCGGCGCGGCGACGTTGCTCGTGGCGCTGGCTGCGTGTGCCAGCCAGGCGTCGCCGGACCAGACCACACGACGCACGACCGGCGCAGCGGCGCAGCCTGCGCTGATCCCGCTGCCGGCGCGCATGCAGCTGGCACAGGGCGGTTTCGTGCTGGCGGCCGGCACCCCCCTGCACGCCGAAGGCGAGGCGGCGCTGGCAGTGGCCCGGCAATTCGCCGCGCTGCTGGCGCAGGGCGGCGGGGTGCAGCTGGCGCCGGCTGCCGCCAGTGGCCCCGGTGATCACGCGCGGGCGATCGTGTTCCGCCTGGATCCGGCGCACGCCGCGGCCGGCCGCGAGGCCTATCTGCTGGAGGTCGGCAGCGACCGCGTGGAGGTCAGCGCCGGCGATGCGGCGGGCCTGTTCTACGGGGCCATGACCCTGCTGCAGCTGGCAACGGCGGAGGAGGCCGGCGAGGTGGTCCTGCCGGCACTGCGCATCGAGGACGCCCCACGCTTCGGCTGGCGCGGCTTCATGCTCGACCCGGCACGCCATTTCTGGAACGTGGCGCTGGTCAAGCAGGTCATCGACGCGATGGCGCAGCTCAAGCTCAACACCCTGCACTGGCACCTGACCGACGACCAGGGCTGGCGGGTGGAGATCATGCGCTATCCGAAGCTCACCGAAGTCGGCGCCTGCCGCATTCCCGCCGGCGACGGCGGAATCGAACCGGCCACCGGCCAGCCGCGCCGCTACTGCGGCTTCTATACCCAGGACCAGGTGCGCGAGGTGGTCGCCTACGCGGCGCAGCGGCACATCACCGTGGTGCCGGAGATCAACGTGCCCGGCCATGCCACCGCCGCGATCGCCGCCTATCCCGAGCTGGGCAGCACCGACCGCCAGCTGGTGCCGTCCAGCGAATGGGGCGTGTTCCCCAACCTGGTCAATGCCGAGGAAGACACGTACCGCTTCCTGGAGAACGTGATCGCCGAGCTGGTGCCGCTGTTCCCCGGCACGTACTTCCACATCGGTGGCGACGAGGCGGTCAAGGACCAGTGGGAGGCCTCGCCGCGCGTGCAGCAGCGCATGCGCGAGGTCGGCGCCAGGACCGAGATGGAGATGCAGAGCCACCTGGTCGCGCGCCTGGAGAAGTTCCTCGCCGGGCACGGCAAGCGCCTGGTCGGCTGGGACGAGATCCTGGAAGGCCCGCTGCCGGCCGAGGCCACGGTGATGTCATGGCGCGGCATCGAGGGCGGTCTGGAGGCCGCGCGCGCCGGCCACGACGTGATCATGTCGCCTTCGTCGGACCTGTACCTGGACTACCTGCAGACGGCTTCGGCGCA
Source organism: Pseudoxanthomonas sp. (assembly GCA_052039535.1). Lineage (GTDB taxonomy): Bacteria > Pseudomonadota > Gammaproteobacteria > Xanthomonadales > Xanthomonadaceae > Pseudoxanthomonas. The sequence goes on along the minus strand of JBQGEI010000087.1, from coordinate 5,723 downwards.
TGAGCCGCCAGGGCGCCCAGCCCTCATCACCCTCGAGCAGACCTACCGCTTCGAGCCGGTGCCGGCAGAGCTGGAGGCGGCCCGCCGCGGCCACATCCTGGGCCTGCAGGCCAACCTGTGGACCGAGCACACCCGCACCTTCGAACGGCTGCAGCACCACATGTTCCCGCGCCTGGCGGCGGTGGCCGAAACCGGCTGGAGCCCGCAGTCGCACAAGGACTACGAGAGCTTCCGGCAGCGCCTGCCGGCGCAGCTGCGCCGCTGGCAGCGCCACGGCGTCGGCTACGCGCTCACGCCCTTCCAGGTCGACGCGGTGGCCGAGGACGATCGCGCCGCCGGCAAGGTCCAGGTGACCCTGTCCAATCCGCTCGGCTACGAGATCCGCTACACCACCGACGGCAGCCTGCCGCATGCCGGGTCGCCGCGGTATTCGGCGCCCCTGGACCTGGCCCTGCCGGCGACGCTGCATGCGGCGGCGTTCTTCCAGGGTCGCGCGCTGGCCCCTGCGCGCGCGCTGGAATGGACCGCCCGCTCGGTCCTGTCGCGCAGCGACGAACAGCTGGCCGCCTGTGCGCAGGGCGGCAGCCTGGTGCTGCGGCTGGAGGACGATGGCCCCGCCGACGGCGAGCGGGCCATCTTCAACACCGACATCTTCTATCCGTGCTGGCAGTGGAACGGCGCGCAGCTGGACGGGATTTCCGGGGTGAAGGTGCGCGCCGGCCGGATCCCGTACTACTTCCAGCTGGCCCACGACGAACCGGCGCGCCGCTTCGAACCGGCGCGCTCGGCACATGGCGAACTGGACCTGTTCGCCGGCGGCTGCAGCGGCCAGCGCCTGGCCAGCGTGCCGCTGCCAAAGGCACCCGGCACCGACGGTTTCATCGAACTGGAGGCGCGCTTGCCACAGGGCCTGTCCGGCCGGCACGACCTGTGCCTGCGCTTTACCGGCGACACCCGGCCGCGGATGTGGGTCGTGGACCGGGTCAGCCTGCAACCCGACTGATCACGCCTGCCGCGGGCCTGCCAGCCCGCGGCAGGCAGGCGATGCGGCGGCGGCCCGCACGCTGGGCTCTGCTGCAACGCCGGGCGGGCGTACCGGGCCGGCTCAGCCGCCGCGCCGCACCAGCAGCCCCGCGATGCGCAGCCGCACGGTGGCCAGCCCCAGCAGCACCCCGGCGGTATTGGCCAGCGCGTCGGCCGGATCGGCCATGCGGGTCCGGGTCAGTGCCCCCTGAGCGACCTCCAGGCCCACGCCCATCAGCACCAGGCCCACGCCCACCGCGGCCAGGGCCCGGCCGGGCCGGAACACCTGCACCGCGGCGGCGGCCAGCAGCGCGTAGGCGAGCAGGTGCTCGACCTTGTCGCCATGCCGGGGCAGCTCGACAGGCGGCGGCGGGGTGAGGCTGGCGACGCAGACCACGGCCACCGCCAGCAGCCACAGGCCCAGCCAAAGCCAGGGCCGCCGCAGCGGCTTCAGTACCGGCACGCTCACAGCCGCCAGGTCATGTCGCCCAGCAGGAAGGCCGCGTCCAGGTCGATGTCGCGCGTGAACGCCATGGCCTGGAAGCGCTCGCCCATCTGCTCGGGCAGGGTCAGGCGCTTGAGCTCCTGGCGCAGGCGCAGCACGCCGGCCTCGTCGGTACGCGCCTCGGCCTCTTCCAGCAGGCGGTCGATGCCGTTGCCCAGCAGGAAGCTGGCCTGGCTGCAGTAGCCGGCCAGGTCCAGGCCGGCGCCGGTGCCGGCCTCGGCCAGGGCGGTGAAGTCGACCGAGGCGGTGATGTCCTGCAGGCCGGGCCAGCGCAGCACGTCATCGTGCATGCGCTGGCGGTAGAAGGCGCGCAGGGTGCCGTCGATGCGCTGCGGCTGGTAGTACTCGCGCCGCACGTAGCCATAGTCGAAGAACAGCATGCCGCCGCTGCGCAGCCCGCCACCGACCGCCTGCAGCCAGTACGGCAGCTGTGGCAGCAGTTCGGAACGGTAGCCGTCGGCGAGGGGTTGGCCGAGGTAGCGCTCGATGTGGCGCACCGCGGCATCCAGCAAGGCGTCGCCGGGGCGGTCCACGCGCACGAAGCCGTCGTTGCCGTCCAGCGCGACGTGCTCTTCCATCACCTGGCCACCGCGCAGGGTGAAGCGCGGCGTGGGAAGCGCGTCGACCACCTCGTTGGCGAACAGCATCCCGTCCCACTCGTCCTCGAACGGACGGTCGAGCCATTCCACCAGCTCGAACACGGTCGGGATCAAGGTGCGCTGCAGGTGCTCGCGCTGGCGTTCGCGCAGGTCGGCGCTCGGCTCCAGGATGGCGTAGCGGTCCGGCAGCGCATCCAGCGCCAGCAGCCGCTTGAGCGCCACTTCCGCGAACGCCCCGCTGCCGCCCCCCACCTCCAGCACGCGCGCATGGCCGCCGAGCTGGCGCAATCCGGCGGCCAGTACGCCGGACACGGTGGCGGCGAACAGCCGGCCGGATTCGGGCGCGGTCACGAAATCGCCCGCCGGGCCGAACTTGGTCGCGCCGGCGCTGTAGTACCCCAGGCCCGGCGCGTACAGGCACAGTTCCATGAAGCGCGACATCGGGATGGCGCCGCCGGCGTGGCGGATCTCCGCACGGATATGGTCGGCGAGGACCTGGCTGTGGTGCAGGGCGCCGGGCGCGGGTTCCGGCAGGTCGGTGTGGGGATGCATCGATGCGGTACGGCGTGGAGAATGGCCAGCATAGCCGAGCGAGCGTGCACGATGCCCCCACCCCGCCCCGTGGTCCTCATCACCGGTGCCGCGCGCCGCATCGGCGCGGCGATCGCCCGGCGGCTGCATGCGGACGGCTGCGACCTGGTCCTGCATTGCCACGGTTCGGTGGACGCGATGGAAGCGCTGCGCCGCGAGCTGGAACGCAGCGGCGGCAGCGTGCAGGTGCTGCAGGCCGACCTGCGCGAGGCCGGCGCGCTGGCGCCGCTGGTGGACCGGGCGGCGGCCCGCCACGGCCGGCTGGACGGTCTGGTCAACAACGCCTCCAACTTCTTCCCGACCCCGCTGGAGCAGGCCGATGCCACGCAGTGGGAGTCGCTGTTCGCGGTCAACGCGCGCGCGCCGTTCTTCCTGGCCCAGGCCGCCGCACCGCACCTGCGCGCCAGCGGCGGCGCCATCGTCAACCTCGCCGACCTGTACGCCGGCACGCCGCTGCGCGACCACCCGCTGTATTCGGCGGCCAAGGCGGCGCTGGTCTCGCTCACCCGCGGGCTGGCGCAGGCGCTGGCACCGCAGGTCCGGGTGAACGCGGTGGCGCCCGGGGCGATCCTGTGGCCGGAGCAGGACCAGGACCATGCCGCGCGCGAGGCGATCCTGCGCGACACCGCGCTGGGGCGGGCCGGCACGCCGGAGGACATCGCCGCCGCGGTGGCCTGGCTGCTGTCGCGCGAGGCCGGCTACATCACCGGCCAGGTACTGCATGTGGATGGTGGCCGCACGCGCTGAGGACCGCGTTAAAGCGCCACCACCTCGAACGCCTCGGCATGCTGGGGATGCGCGCGCCACAGTTCGGCCAGGGTGCGGCCGCTGAGCGGGTCGACGAAGTCCGGAGCGATGTCCGCCAGCGGCTTGAGCACGAAGGCGTGCTTCAGCTCCGGGCGCGGGATGCGCACCTTGTCGCCGTCGTGCAGTACCAGGTCGCCGTGGAACACGACGTCCACGTCCAGGGTGCGGTCGGACAGGCGCGGGCCGGTGCGCACGCGGCCGTGCCGGTCTTCCAGCCCGTGCAGCCAGTCCTCCATGCGCTGCAGCGGCCAGTCGCAACGCACCAGTGCGGCATTGTTGATGAAGGCCGCCCCATCGAACCCCACCGCGGCGGTGCGGTACGCCGGCGACACCACCAGCCCGTCGAAGGTGGCGGCCAGCTCGTCGAGGGCCGCGCGCAGGTGGCGCTCAGGCTCGATGTTGCTGCCCAGGCTCAGCAGCACCGTGGTGGCGCCGGCCGCGGCGGCAGGCATGTCCGTGTGCATGGCCGGCCCGCTACTGCTGCGCCGACTGGTCGCCGGGATCCTTGCGCCCCTGCGACCGCCGGGGCGGCAGCGGCGGCAATGCCGACCGCTCCGGCGCCGCGTCGCTGGCCGGCTCCCACGGGAACCGCGGCAGCGTGCGCACCGCCTGCTCGAGCTTGCGCGACCAGGTGTCGTGGATCTCCGCGTACAGCGGCGTGTCGGCGTCCAGCCGCATCTGGCTGCTGATCCGCAGGTCGCCGGCACGGACCAGGGCCAGGTCCACCGGCAGGCCCACCGACAGGTTGGAGCGGATGGTCGAATCCAGCGACAGCAGCGCGCAGCGCGCGGCATCCTCCAGCGCGGTTTCCGGGCTCACGATGCGGTCCAGGATCGGCTTGCCGTACTTGGATTCGCCGATCTGCAGGTAGGGCGTCTCCGGCGAGGCGGCGATGCAGTTGCCCAGCGGGTAGACCAGGTACAGGCCGGGCCGCTCCCCGGCGATCTGCCCGCCGAGGATCAGGGTGGCCTGGGTATTGATGCCGGCATGCGCGTCGTCGGCGCGCGCCTGGACCTGGCTGGCCACCAGCACCTCGCCCACGTATTCGGCCACCTCGAACAGGTGGCGGAAGCTGCGCAGGCTGCGGGTCGCCTGCGGATCCTCCGCGTCGCGGCGCAGGCGCGAGACCGCCAGCTGGGTGGTGGCCAGGTTGCCGGCGCTCATCACCACGAAGACCCGCTCGCCGGGGTACTCGAACACGTGCAGCTTGCGGTGCACGCGCACGTCGTCGAGCGAGGCGTTGGTACGGGTGTCGGCCGCGAATACGAGGCCTTCGTCCACTTCGATGCCGACGCAGTAGGTCATGGGGATACGCAGGTTCCGGTCCGGTGGATTCTACACGCAGGGACCGCGGCATCCGCCCGCGCCCGGCCAACGTGCGCGGGGGCTCAGGCGGCGAAGTAACCCTCGGCGATGGCCTCGTGCAGGCGCGCGAGGTAGACCTGCGCCTCGTCCATGAAGCCGGCCGGGTCGCCCGCCGCCAGGTGCACCGGATCGGCCTGGCGCACCAGCCCGCTGACCCGCGTCAGCGCCCGGTCCACCTGCACGCGTGCCGGCATCAGTGGAAGGATCCGGTGCACCCGGGTCAGGCAGAACTGCACGCTGCGCGGGAATTCGCCGTCATGCAGCAGGAAGCGCAGGGCATGCGCGGCGGACACCCGCTGCCGCGCGTGGCGCCGGTACATCTGGTAGGCCGCCAGCGCCCGCAGCACCGCCATCCACTGCATGTTGCGGTAGGCCTCGCGGTCGTCCTCGTGCAGCGGCTGCAGCAGCCCGGACGCGCCGGCGTCGATGATCCGGGTGGTCATGTCCGCCTGTTCGATCGCCGTGCCCAGGCGCAGGAAGTGGAAGCCGATGTCGCGGCTCACATTGGCCTGCAGCAGGCCGGACACCTTCAGGCAGGCATCGGTGACGCGCGCGATGAACTCCATGCGGTAGCGGCGGGTGAGCGCGCGGGCGCCCTCGGCGTCCAGGTACAGGTGCAGGTCGTTCACCGCCTCCCACACCTCCTGCGGCAGCGCGTCGCGGATGCCGCGCAGGATCCCGCGGGCCTGGACCACCGAACTGCGCAGCGAGGACGGGTTGCGCGCGTCCAGCAGCAGGAAGTCCAGCACCTGGTCCTCGTCCGGCGCGGCGTGGGCGTCCAGGAACAGGCCGCCGGTGCCGAGCGTGGCGATCATCGGCTGCCAGGTGAAGCG
>JBQGEI010000086.1:0-2737 GCA_052039535.1 Pseudoxanthomonas sp. | reverse complement strand
CGGAGGTGCAGGGCAGGATCCAGGGGGCGCTGATGAGCCTGGTCAGCCTGGCCGGGATCGTCGGTCCGCTGCTGTTCGCCAACGTCTTCGCGCTGTTCATCAGCGACCATGCGCCGGTGGAAATGCCGGGCGCACCCTGGCTGCTGGCGGCGTTGCTGCTGGGCGCCGCCTTCGTGGTCGGCTGGCGCGTGGCCAGGCCCGCCGCACCGCACGGAGACTGAGCCGGGCCGGAACGGCGGGCCACCGGCAGGTGGCCGCGCCGTGGCCGGATCAGTCGTTCTGGACGCTGATGATGCGGCCGTCCTGCGGGTCCACGCGGAATTCGACCTTCTGGCCGTCGGCGCGCTCGCCCTCGGCCTCCCAGATGCCGTCGTCGTACTTCACGTCGTGGATCTTGGAGTAGCCGGCGGCGGTCAGACGCGCCTTGACGTCTTCGGCGCTGAGCCGGGACACCAGGTCCTCGGCGAAGATCCGCCCCCCGGCATCCACCCGCACGTCCACCCGCTTTCCATTGGCGCTGGTGGCGTCGGTCTCCCACATGCCGTCCTCGAACTCGGGATCGTCGATCTTCGTGTAGCCGGCCTGGGTCAGCAGCTCACGCACCTGCACGGCGTTGAGCGCGGTGTCGGCGGCCTTCTGGGTGGCCGCCGGCGGGATGTTGGCCGGCCCTGCGGGGGCAGGCTCGGCGGCGGTGGCCGGCAGGGCCAGCGCAAGGCCGACCAGGGCGGGGAGGGCAAGCCGGGCGGAGGTCTTCATCGCGTGCTCCTGGGAAGGGGTGTGGCTGCACGGTGCCGCGCGGCGGCTCAGCGGCGGGTGAACGGCAGAGCGCCCCGGGGGCGGCCGGTTCAGCGCCGTGAACGCGGCGCGATCCCGCGTGTTTGCTACCCTGCCCGCACATGGAATCCCCGTACATCGCCCACGACCGGCGTGCCGTGGCGCCCGGCGCCCCGCGCGTGGATGGCGCCTGGAAGGTCCTCAACGCGGCCACTGCCGCCTGGCACGCACAGGTCGAGTCGCTGCCACTGATGTCGGCGCTGATGTCCCCTGCGGTGGACCGCGGCACCTGCGTGGAAGTGCTGCGGCGGATGTGGCGTGTCCACGCCGGCTGGGAATCCGCCAACGGCCCGCGCCTGCGGGCCTTGCCCTGGACGTGGCGGCCGCGCGCCCCGCAGCTGGCGGCGGACCTGCAGGCGCTGGGCGAACATCCGGCCGATCCGCCGCCGGTGTCGCCCGTCGCAGCCGGTGACGCGGAGGCCTGGGGCATGCTCTACGTGGTCGAGGGCTCGGCGCTTGGCGGCCAGTTGATCGCCCGGCACCTGCGCAGGCACCTGCCGGCCGTCGGTGCGGTGGTGCGCCACTTCGACGGTCCCGGCCCGGGACCAGGCTGGCGCGAGTTCCGCGCCACCCTGGAGGAGGCACTGCCCGATGCCGGTGCGCGCATCCGCGCCGCCACCGCCGCCCAGGCCATGTTCGGCCATTTCCACGCCCAGCTCGGCATGCCGCTGGCCGCCGGCGAACGCACAGGAACCGTAACCGCATGATCCCCGCCGCACCGGACATTCCCGACCTCGACACCTGCGCGCGCGAGCCGATCCACATCCCCGGCTCGATCCAGCCGCACGGTGTGCTGCTGGTGATCCACCCGCACAGCGGCCTGGTGCTGCAGGCCAGCGCCAATGCGTCCGCCGCGCTGCTGGGTGGCGCCGGGCCGGTCCAGGGCCAGCCGTGGGATGGCCTGCTGCAGGTGGACCCGGCACAGGCCGACGCCCTGCAGCCGGTGGCGTCGCCCCGGCACCTGGGCCATGCGCCGTGCACCGTGGTCCGCACCGGGCAGGCCCGCTGGAACGCCGCCTGGCACCTCTATCCGGACCGCTGGCTGCTGGAACTGGAGCCGCTGCAGGGTGCGCATCCCTTGGCCCTGGGCGATGCGCTGCGTGCCCAGCGCGAGATCGACCGCGCGCCGGGGGTGGTCGAGGCCGCCCGCCGTACCGCCGCCGAAATCCGCGACCTGGCCGGCTACGACCGGGTGATGGTCTACCGCTTCGACGAGGACTGGCATGGCGACGTGATCGCCGAGGTGCGCCGGCCCGGCCTGGAGAGCTACCTGGGCCTGCACTATCCGGCGACCGACATCCCGGCCCAGGCGCGCGCGCTGTACCTGCGCACCCGCATCCGCCAGATCGTGGATGTCGGCTACACCCCGGTGCCGGTGGAACCGGCGCTGGACCCGCGCGACGGCCAGCCGCTGGATCTCAGCGACAGCACTTTGCGCAGCATCTCGCCGGTGCACTGCGAATACCTGTCGAACATGGGCGTGGCCGCCACCCTGGTCGCATCGCTGGTGGTCAACGACCGGCTGTGGGGGCTGGTGGCCTGCCACCACTACCAGCCGCGCTTCCTGGACCACACCATCCGCGAGGCCTGCGAGGCGGTCAGCCAGGCGCTGGCCGCGCGCGTGGGCAGCCTGGAGGCGATCGGCCGCAGCGATGCCGAGCAGTCGCTGCTGACCGTGCGCGAGAAGCTGATCACCGCCTTCTCCGAGTCCGAGGGCTTTACCCCGCAGCTGCTGACCGACATGGCCGGCGACCTGCTGGACGTGGTCGATGCCGATGGCGTGGCCGTGTTCCATGGCGAACAGCTCAGCCGCATGGGCCAGACCCCGGACGAGGCCGGCCTGCGCCGGATCCGTGCCGCGCTGGAGCAGAGCGTGGCCGTGCGCGAGGAGACCGACAGCGCC
>JBQGEI010000085.1:0-17692 GCA_052039535.1 Pseudoxanthomonas sp. | reverse complement strand
GAAACCGGCCACCTGGTGTTCGGCACCCTGCACACCAGCTCGGCGGCCAAGACCATCGACCGCATCATCGACGTGTTCCCCGCCGGCGAGAAGCCGATGGTGCGCTCGATGCTGTCCGAATCGCTGCGCGCGGTGATCTCGCAGGCGCTGCTGAAGAAGGTCGGCGGCGGCCGCACCGCGGCCTGGGAGATCATGGTCGGCACCCCGGCCATCCGCAACCAGATCCGCGAGGACAAGGTCGCGCAGATGTACTCGTCGATCCAGACCGGCCAGCAGTACGGGATGATGACCCTCGACCAGCACCTCCAGGACCTGGTGAAGCGTGGCCTGATCACGCGCCAGCAGGCGAAGGAATACGCCAAGGACAAGCGCCTTTTCGAATGACCGGGCACGTGGTGCCGGCGTGCCCGTCCACCGGGCGCCGGTTCCGCCAAGACCGGGACCGGCACCTGCCGCGATCGCGTGCAGGCGGGGAAGGTCGCCGGCCCCAGTAAACCCGCCCGGCGCCGTCCACGAACCACCGCTTCGCAGGAGTCCCAGATGAGCACCATCGACTTCACCTCGTTCCTCAAGCTGATGGCGCACCAGAAGGCGTCGGACCTGTTCATCACCGCGGGCATGCCGCCGGCGATCAAGGTCCACGGCAAGATCAGCCCGATCACCCAGACCCCGCTGACGCCGCAGCAGAGCCGCGACCTGGTGCTCAACGTGATGACGCCGGCCCAGCGCGAGGAGTTCGAGAAGACCCACGAGTGCAACTTCGCCATCGGCGTGGCGGGCGTGGGCCGTTTCCGCGTCAGCTGCTTCTACCAGCGCAACCAGGTGGGCATGGTGCTGCGCCGGATCGAGACCCGGATCCCGACGGTGGAGGAGCTGAACCTGCCGCCGGTGATCAAGACGCTGGCGATGACCAAGCGCGGCATCATCATCTTCGTGGGCGCCACCGGCACCGGCAAGTCGACTTCGCTGGCGGCGATGATCGGCTACCGCAACCAGAACTCGACCGGCCACATCATCACCATCGAGGACCCGATCGAGTTCGTGCACAAGCACGAGGGCTGCATCATCACCCAGCGCGAGGTCGGCATCGACACCGACAGCTGGGAGGCGGCGCTGAAGAACACCCTGCGCCAGGCGCCGGACGTGATCATGATCGGCGAGGTCCGCACCCGCGAAGGCATGGACCACGCCATCGCCTTCGCCGAGACCGGCCACCTGGTGCTGTGCACGCTGCACGCGAACAACGCCAACCAGGCGATGGACCGCATCATCAACTTCTTCCCGGAAGACCGTCGCAGCCAGCTGCTGATGGACCTGTCGCTCAACCTCAAGGGCGTGGTGGCGCAGCAGCTGGTCCCCACCCCGGACGGCAAGGGGCGGCGGGTCGCGATGGAGATCCTGCTGGGCACGCCGCTGGTGCAGGACTACATCCGCGATGGCGAGGTGCACAAGCTCAAGGAAGTGATGAAGGAGTCCACCAACCTGGGCATGAAGACCTTCGACCAGAGCCTGTTCGAGCTGTACCAGGCCGGCGAGATCTCCTACGAGGACGCGCTGCGCTACGCCGACTCGCAGAACGAGGTGCGGCTGCGCATCAAGCTCTCCCAGGGCGGCGATGCGCGCACCCTGGCCCAGGGACTGGACGGGGTCGAGATCGCGGAAGTGCGCTGACCGGCGCGGTGGTGGCAATGCAGCAGGGGCCGCCACGTGCGGCCCTTGCCGTTTCCCGATGCCCGCTGGGGCCGGAGGAGGGCCGGCTCCCGGCCCCGGGCGCCGCCCGCCGGTGGCGCCACGGGCCCCGGCGGCGCACGGCGCGGGCATGGTTTCAGATGCGACTTCACGCCGGGCTGGTGTCTAATACGCGCCCCCCACGCGGCGCACTCCCGTGACGCTCCCCGATTCCGACCTACGCCCCGGCCAGGAGGCGCTGCCTGACGACGGTGCCGTGGTCACCGCCGGACCGCTCACCCCGCCGCCGGACTCGGCCGGCACCTCCGCCGACGCGCGCGCCTTCCACCACTCGCCCGCCGAGGACGCGCAGGGCATGGTGCTGGCGACCCTGGTCGCCGCGCTGGGCCTGTCGGTGTTCGCCCACAGCGGCATCATGATCGGCGGCATGGCCGGGGTATCGTTCCTGCTGCACTACGCCCTGGGATGGAACTTCGGCCTGGTGTTCGTGCTGGTGAACCTGCCCTTCTACTGGATCGGCGTACGCCGCATGGGCTGGGAGTTCACCCTCAAGACCTTCGCCGCGGTCGGGGCATGCGGGGTGCTGGCCGACCTGCTGCCGCGCTGGATCGGCTGGTCGCACATCAGTCCGGCATTCGCAGCCATCCTCGGCGGCGCGCTGTGCGGCCTGGGCATCCTGTTCTTCATCCGCCATCGTGCAAGCCTGGGGGGCATCGGCATCCTCGCCGTGCACCTGCAGCGCAGCCGCGGCATCAGCGCCGGCACCGTGCAGCTGGGGTTCGACACGCTGCTCATGGCCGCCGCGCTGCTGGTGCTGTCCCCGTCCAAGGTCATGTATTCGGCGCTCGGGGCGGTGGTGTTGAGCCTGGTGCTGATGTTCAACCACCGGCCACACCGCTACATGGGCGTGTGAGCCTCAGCGTGCCAGGCGCGCGTACAGGGCCCTGGCGTCGAACGGCGCCCTGACCTTGGCGTCGTTGTCGAAGTAGCAGTAGACGTCCCGCCGTCTGGCCGCGGGCGCCGGCGCATCCATGAACCGGCGGGCGTCTTCCGGCTCGGCGCCATCGGCCCAGGCGCGGATCCGGGCGGCCCAACGGTCCAGGGCCGCGTCGCTGTAGCCGCTCCGGTACAGCTCGGTGTCCCCGTGCAGGCGCAGGTACATGAAACCGGCGGTGACATCCTCCGCATACGGGAAGCGGCCCGGGGTATCCGAGACCACCAGCGCAACCCGGTGCCGGCGCAGCAGGCGGATGAAGCCCGGGTCGTCAAAGCTCTCGTGGCGGATTTCCAGGGCGTGGCGCAGCCGGCGGTTGGGTCCGTCCGGCAACGCGATGCGGCCCCGCATCCGCTCCGGTTCGTACTGGCGTGCCAGGGCTAGCGCGGCGTCGGTGTCCCGCGGCAGCAGCCCGAGGAAGGCGTCCAGCACCTGCGGCTCGTAGCGCATCGTCGGCGGCAGCTGCCACAGCAGCGGTCCCAGGTGGCGGCCCAGCTGCAGCACGCCGGAGGCGAAGAAGTTGGCCAGCGCGGCGTGGACCTCGCGCAGCCGGAGCATGTGGGTCACGTAGCGCGGGCCCTTCACCGCGAACACGAAGTCGCGCGGCACCTGCTGTGCCCAGGCGGCCCAGCTGGCCGGTGACTGCAGCGAATAGAACGAGCCGTTGAGCTCGATACTGGCGAAGCTGTGCGCGGCGTACTCCAGCTCGCGGCGCTGCGGCAGCTCCGGCGGGTAGAACACGCCCCGCCAGGGCTTGTAACGCCAGCCCGAGATGCCGATGCGGATCGCCATGGCCCGATCATCGCCCGCGTCGCGGGCACGGCCGGGTGAAGGCTCAGCCGCTCGCGTCCATCCACGGCAACGCGTGGGTGGCCAGCAGCCGCCGGTGGGCGGGGCAATCCGCCCGGTGTGCGCCGGGCAGGTACCCCAGCGACATCAGGAACTCGCCGGTGATCTCGCCACCGGTGAAGCGGAAGCTGCGCTTGAACAGCTTCACCCACCCGGGCTTGTCCAGGGGGTGGTGGGCGTCCAGCCACTGCGCGAACCCGCCATGGCTGTCGCGCATGCGCAGCACCACCCCGGCGTTGTGGATCGCCGCCTCGATCTTGAGCCGGTTGCGGATGATGCCCGGGTCGCCCAGCAGGCGGGTGCGGTCGGCCTCGCCATAGGCCGCCACCTTCGCCACATCGAAGCCGTCATAGGCATGCCGGAAGCCCTCGCGCTTGCGCAGCATCGTCTCCCAGCTCAGGCCGGCTTGGTTGATCTCCAGCAGCAGGCGCTCGAACAGCACGGCCTCCGCCCGCTGTGGCACGCCGTACTCGTGGTCGTGGTACGGGCCATGGAGCGGATGGCCCGGGGCGATGTCGCAGTAGCCGGACATGGTTGGCGTCTCCGGGAAGGCGGACATTGTCGCAGGACGGCGGCGGGCGCGCCGCGCCGGCTAGAATGGCGCCATGTCCGACCCCTCCGGAAACCTCGCCAGCCAGCTGCTGGTCGCTTTGCCCGCGCTGGCCGACCCCAACTTCGCCCGCTCCGTCGCGCTGGTCTGCCAGCACGACGGCGAAGGGGCCATGGGCGTGGTCATCAACCGCCCGTCCGAATACACCCTGGGCCAGGTGCTGTCCCAGATGGGCATCGGCAGCGACGACCCGGCGCTGTGCGCGCGGCCGGTGCTGCATGGCGGGCCCGTGCACCAGGAACGGGGATTCGTGATCCACGATGGTGACCGGGCCTGGGACTCCAGCCTGCGCGTGCGCGAGGGCCTGTACCTGACCACCTCGCGCGACGTGCTCGAGGCGATGGCCGCCGGCGAAGGGCCTGCGCACGCGGTCGTGGCGTTGGGATGCGCCGGATGGGGTGCCGGCCAGCTCGAACAGGAACTGGCCGACAACACCTGGCTGACGGTGCCGGGCGATTCCGAAGTGCTGTTCGAACTGCCGCTGGACACCCGCTGGCAGGCGGCCGCCACCCGGATCGGCGTGGACCTGTTCCGCCTGGCCGGCTACAGCGGACATGCCTGAGCCACACGCGACCGCGTTGCCGGCGCCCGATGCGATCGTGCTCGGGTTCGACGTCGGCTCCCGCCGGATCGGCGTGGCCGTGGGCAGCGCGTTCTCCGGTGCGCGCCCGGTCGCGGTGATCGACGTGCATGCCGCCGGTCCCGACTGGACCGCCCTGGATCGCCTGCGCAGCCAATGGGGTCCCGGGGGGCTGGTGGTGGGCGACCCGCTGACGCTGGACGGACAGGACCAGCCCGCCCGCCGTCGCGCGCGTGCGTTCGCCCATGCCCTGCGCGAGCGTTACCGCCTGCCGGTGGCCATGATCGACGAGCGTTCCAGTTCGGTGGAGGCCGCGCAGCGCTTCGCGCGCGGCCGCGCCACTGGCAGCCGCCGCCGCGGCGATGCGGCCCGGCTGGACGCCGACGCCGCGGCCGTGATCGTCGAGCGTTGGCTCGCCGCACCCGGGCAGGCCTCGCCGCCCTGACGCACCCCGTTTCCTTTCCATGCCGACCGCGCCGGCACCGCCGGCCCCACAGGACCACGACCGATGACGCCCCAACTCGACTCCGACGGACGCCTGCGCCACCTGCTGACCCTGGAGGGCCTGCCGCGTTCGATCCTGCTGCAGCTGCTGGACCGCGCCGGCCAGATCCGCGATGCAGCCGTCGGGCGTGTGGGCAAGCGCACGGTGCTGGCCGGCACCGCCGTGTGCACGCTGTTCTTCGAGCCCTCCACCCGTACCCGCAGCTCGTTCCAGCTGGCGGCGCAGCGGCTGGGCGCGGACGTGCTGAATTTCGATGCCTCCACGTCGTCCACCCGCAAGGGCGAGACCGCGCGCGACACGCTGCGCAACCTGGAAGCGATGGGCGTGCGCGGCTTCATCGTGCGCCACCCCGAGGACGGCGCGGTCCAGGCACTGGCCGACGCGGCCGGCGAGGGCACCGCGCTGCTCAATGCCGGCGACGGACGCAGTGCGCACCCCACCCAGGGGCTGCTGGACATGCTCACCCTGCGCCAGGCCAAGGGCAGTGACTTCTCCAGGTTGAAGGTGCTGATCGTCGGCGACGTGAAGCATTCGCGTGTGGCCCGCTCGGACCTGCACGCACTGCGCACCCTGGGTGCCGGCGAGATCCGCGTATGCGGACCGGCGACGCTGCTGCCGGATGCGGCGATGTCGGGGGGCTGCGTGGTGGGCGAGGATTTCGACGCCATGCTGGAGGGCGTGGACGCGGTGATGATGCTGCGCCTGCAGCGGGAGCGCATGGAGGAGGGGCTGGTGCCTTCGCTGGAGGACTACCACGCCCGCTACGGCCTCACCGCAGAGCGCCTGAAGCGCGCGGCGCCGGACGCGGCCGTACTGCATCCGGGGCCGATCAACCGTGGCGTGGAGATCACCGACGAGGTCGCCGATGGTCCGCAGTCCTGGGTGCTGCGCCAGGTGGGCAACGGCGTGGCCGTGCGGATGGCGGTGCTGGAGCACCTGCTCGGCTGACGGTTGCCGCCTGCCGGCGAATCGTCCAGGTCGGTCCGGACGTGCCGATCGCAGAGGCGGGCCATCCGGCGATGCTCTCGCCCGAGTTCGGGTACGGCATTCCCCGGCGGAGCCGACGCTTCCGATGCCTCGCGCAGCCGCTTTGCGCGCGGCGGCATGGCAAGGACGTACGTGAGAAGGCGGGCGGCCGCCGCACGGCGTCCGCCCTGCCGCGGTTTACGGGGCGACCGCGTCCTGCGCGGGTTGCGGGGCGTCCGCCATGGTGATCGCACGTGCCAAATCGACTAGGCGCAGGAACTCGTGGCGCAGGCCGAACGGATCCTGGCCGGTCGCGCCGCGGGCGGTGCGCTCGACGTCGTCCCAGTTCCAGCTGTCCACGTACTTCCCGCCGCGCAGCAGGTCGGCGTAGCCGGCGACGGCGGCGGCAAAGCGCAGCGACTGGCTTGCCTGCGGACGCAGCGAAGAGCGCGGCACCGCCGTTTCGATCAGGCGGCTCTCCTCCTGGCCCGGCCGCTTGTATCGCAGGCGCAGGTGGGCCAGCTCGCCGGACCTGGCGCCCGCGGCCGGCACGGCTTGGCCGTAGCGCAAGGCGGGCAGCCGTTCGGCGCCGGAGCCGGCGAGGGTGATCTCATACAGTGCCGTGACCTCGTGGCCGGCGCCGATGTCGCCGGCGTCGACCCTGTCGTTGGCGAAATCCTCCTCGCGCAGCAGGCGGTTCTCGTAGCCGACCAGGCGGTACTCGGAGACCAGCGCCGGGTTGAACTCGACCTGCACCTTCACGTCGCTGGCGATGGTGAGCAGCGTGGCCTGCATCTGGCGCACGAGCACCCGGCGCGCCTCGTCCAGGGTGTCGATGTACAGGTGCTGGCCGTTGCCGGCGTCCGCCAGCCGTTCGGCCATGCCGTCGTTGTAGTTGCCCGTGCCAAACCCCAGGGTCGACAGGGCCACGCCGGAGCGGCGCTGGTCGGCAACCAGGTCCAGCAGCGCGCCACGGTCGGTGATGCCGACATTGAAGTCCCCGTCGGTGGCCAGCAGGATCCGGTTCACGCCGCCATCCACGTATGACTGCCGCGCCATTGCATAGGCCAGGCGGATGCCTTCGCCGCCATTGGTGCTGCCGCCCGCGCGCAGGCTTTCCAGTGCGGCGAGGATCTCGCCCTGGCGGTCGCCCGGTGTCGGTGGCAGCACCACGCCGGCGCTGCCGGCGTAGGCCACGATCGACACCCGGTCCTCGGCGCGCAGGTGCGGCAGCAGCTGGGCGAAGGCCTTCCTCAGCAGCGGCAGCTTGCGCTCGTCCTCCATCGAGCCGGAGGTGTCGACCAGCAGCACCAGGTTCGCGGCCGGCAACCGGGTCTTGTCCACGTCATAGCCCTTGATGCCGATCATCAGCAGCTGGCGGGCGGGATTCCACGGTGCCGGCGCAAGCTCGGTCGTCACCCGGAATGGCACCTCGCGCGTGGCCGGTGCCGCATGGCCGTAGTCGAAGTAGTTGAGGAATTCCTCCACCCGCACCGCATCGGCCGGCGGGCGGGTTCCGTCGCGCAGCATGCGCCGGACATTGGCGTAGCTGCCGGTGTCCACGTCCACCGAAAAGGTCGACACCGGGGCCTGGCGGGTGCGCCGCACCGGGTTGTCCTCGCGCGCGTCGTAGCGCTCGGTGTTGGCGCGTGGTGGCGCCGGTACCGGCATCGGGCGGGCCAGGGCATGCAGGGCCATTGCCGGCGCCGGCGGCGCGGGCGGAGCTGGCTCATGCAGTCGTCCGCGCGCGTGCGCGGCGGCGCGGGATTCGGCCGCCGCCTGCGTCCGTGCCACGGTGTCCGCTGGCGTTCCGGTCTCACCCGGGCTGGGGGATGTCTGGCAGGCGCCCAGCAGCAGCGTGAAGAGCGCGGCGGCGGTCAGGGCCTTGGAAAGCGGAAGGGGGGTGCGCATGGCGGCATCTCGGGAGGGTCCATCCAGGCAAACGTCCCGGCCGCGCCGACGGGGTTAGGGGATGCCGGCCGCCCGCACGCGCGTTCAGGCCAATTCGTGTTCGAACCCGATGCCCAGCCCCGACATGCCCTTGCGTTCGTCCTCCAGGTCGCCGCGCAACAGCGCGCGGTCCTCCACCCAGGCCCGTGGCAGCGCCAGCCGCAGCGTCGCCTGGCCCGCGACCAGCTCCAGCGGCGGCAGCGGGTCGCTCTCGTGGGAGCGGTGCAGCAGGACGGCCAGCCGCAGCAGGGCGGCCTTGCGCCGCGCTGACAGCAGCAGGCGGTCCGGCAGCGCGTCGAACGCCGACCTCGGCACGCTGCGGCGGTGGGTGCGCACCAGCGCCGCCAGCACCTGCTGCTCCTGACGCGAGAAGCCGGAAATATCCGAATGCTCGAGGATGTAGGCGCCGTGCAGGTGGTACTGGCTGTGGGCGATGGCAAGGCCCAGTTCGTGCACGCTGGCGGCCCAGCCCAGCATGCGCGCATCGTCCTCCTCCAGGCCCCAGGCGCCGGCGACCTGGGCGAACAGCTGCAGCGCGGTGGCTTCCACCCGTGCAGCCTGGCCGGTGTCGATGCCATAGCGCTGCACCAGTGCCTGGACCGAGATGTCGCGCGGATCGTTGCCGCTGGCCCGGCCGAGCATGTCGTACAGGATGCCCTCGCGCATGGCCGCCTTGCTGACCAGCAGCTTCTCCAGCGCCAGCGCCTGGAAGGCCGCCTCGAGCACCAGCACGCCGCCGGCGATGATCGGCCGGCGGTCCGAGGACAGGCCGGGCAGGTCGATGTCGTCGATGCTGCGCGCCTGCAGCAGGCGGTCGCGCAGCTGCGGCAGCGCCGCGGCCATGATCGCGCCCTTGGTCAGCTTCATGGCCACGCAGATCTCGCTGATGGCCTTGTGCGTGCCGGAGGAGCCGAGCGCCTCGTCCCAGCCGCGCGCGCGGTACAGCCCCGCAAACTGGCCGAACTCGGCGCTGATCACGTCCAGCGCCTCCTTCCAGCGCTTCTTCGACAGCTTGCCGTCGGGAAAGAAGCGGCGCGTGGAGGCGATGCAGCCGGCCTGGCGGCTCTCGCGTTCGATCGGCTCGAAGCCGCGCCCGATGATGAATTCGGTCGAGCCGCCGCCGATGTCGATCACCAGGCGCTGGTTGCCTGGCTTGGGCGGCTGCGCGTGGGCCACGCCCAGGTAGATCAGGCGCGCCTCCTCGCGGCCGGAGACCACCTCCACCGGATGGCCCAGTACCGCCTCGGCCTCGGCCAGGAACGCCTGCGGCTCCCGCAGGCGGCGCACGGTGTTGGTGGCCAGCGCGCGCACGTGCAGGCGCTCCACGCCACGCAGGCGCTGGCCGAAGCGGGCCAGGCACTCCAGCGCCCGTTCGCGAGAATGCGGCGCCAGCCCGCCCTTGCCGTCCAGGCCGTCGGCCATGCGCACGGTCTCGCGCAGGCGATCGACCACCCTCAGTTCGCCCAGCGAATAGCGGGCGAGCACCATGTGGAAACTGTTGGAACCCAGGTCGATCGCGGCCAGCGCGTCGCCATCCTGGACCTGTGGGCGTAATGCGGGGGAGTGCGGCATTGGCGAATCTTAGCGGATGGGCATCGCCGGGCCGTGTGGTCGCGCCCCGGACGGGGCCTAGAGCGCGTCGAGCAGGGCCTGCTGGGCCGAGTGCGCCGGTTCGCCGGGTGCCGGTTCGCAGCGCCGGTAGACGCCGTCGGCACCCAGTTCCCAGGCGTTGACGTTGTCGGCCAGGCAGTTCTGCAGGACTTCCCGCTCGATCCGCTCCACCAGGGCCGGGTCCAGCACCGGGAAGCAGGTTTCCACCCGCCGCAGCAGGTTGCGTTCCAGCCAGTCGGCGCTGGCGCAGTACATCTCGGGACTGCCGTCGTTGCCGAACCAGTAGACCCGGCTGTGCTCCAGGAAGCGGCCCACGATCGAGCGCACCCGGATGTTGTCCGAGATGCCGGGCAGCCCGGGGCGCAGGGTGCAGGCGCCGCGCACGATCAGGTCGATCTGCACGCCGGCCTGGGACGCCTGGTACAGCGCCCGGATCACCTGTGGCTCGTTGAGGGCGTTCATCTTGGCCACGATCCGTCCACTGCGGCCCGTCGCCGCCAGCTGCGCCTCGCGGTTGATCCGGCTCAGCAGCCCGCTGTGCAGGGTGAACGGTGACTGCAGCAACCGCCGCAGCCGGATCGACGGCGCCAGCCCGGACAACTGCTGGAACAGCAGGTGCACGTCGTTGCCGATCTCCGGCTCGGCGGTGAGCAGCCCCAGGTCGGTGTAGGCGCGTGCCGTGCCGCTGTGGTAGTTGCCGGTGCCCAGGTGCACGTAGCGGCGGAGGCGGCGGCCCTCGCGGCGCACGATCAGCATCATCTTGGCGTGGGTCTTGTACCCGACCACGCCATACACGACCTGCACGCCCGCCTCCTGCAGGCGGTCGGCCACACCGAGGTTGGCGTCCTCGTCGAAGCGCGCGCGCAGCTCGACCACGACGGTGACGTCCTTGCCGTTGCGGGCCGCCTGCACCAGCGCGTCGACGATCGCCGACTCCTTGCCCGTGCGGTACAGCGTCTGCTTGATCGCCAGCACGTCCGGGTCCACCGACGCCTGCTGCAGCAGTTCCAGCACCGCGCTGAAGGAATCGAACGGGTGGTGCAGCAGCACGTCGCCGCGGGCCACCGTCTCGAACGCGTTGCCGTCCTCCAGCCGGTTGCGCGGGCTGAAGGCCGGGTACTTGAGCTCGGGCCGCTGCACCAGCTCGTGCACCTGGATCACCCGGTTGAGGTTGACCGGTCCGTCGATGTAGTAGACCGCGTTGTCGCCCAGCTCGAAGTTCTGCAGCAGGGTGCGGACGATCGGGCGCGGGCAATCGTGGGCGATCTCCAAGCGCACGGCGGGGCGGTAGCCGCGCCCCACCAGCTCGCTGCGCAGGGCCGAGGCGAGGTTCTCCACCTCGTCCTCGTCCAGCACCAGCTCCGAATTGCGGGTGACCCGGAACTGGTAGGCGCCGGTGACCTTCATCCCCGGGAACAGCTCGTCGACGAAGGCCGCCAGCATCGAGGACAGCAGCACGAAGGCCTGCTCGTTCTTGCCGCGCAGGCGCGGGGGCAACTCCACGATGCGGTTGAGCGAGCGCGGCGCGCGGACGATGGCCAGGTGGCCCTGGCGGCCGAACGCGTCCATGCCTTCCAGCACCACCACCACGTTCAGCGACTTGTTGAGGATCCGCGGGAAGGGATGGGAAGGATCCAGTCCCAGCGGCGACAGCACCGGCAGCACGTTGTTGCGGAAATACGCACGCAGCCACAGGCGCTGGCGCGGTGTCCAGGCCTGGCGCTGAAGGATGCGCACGCCGGCCTCCCCCAGCGCCGGGCGCAGCACCTGGTTCCAGCAGCGGTACTGGGCGTCGACCAGTTCGGCGGCGCGCGCGTGGATCGCCTCCAGCAGCTGCGACGGCGCGATGCCGTCGCCTGCCGGCGGCAGCCCGAACTGCATGGCGTGGCGCACGGTGGCGGTACGGATCTCGAAGAACTCGTCGAGGTTGGTGCAGGAGATGCACAGGAAGCGCAGCCGCTCCAGCAGGGGCACCTGCGGGTCCAGCGCCTGCGCCAGCACCCTGAAGTTGAAATCCAGCTGCGACAGCTCGCGGTTGAGGTACAGCCCCGGATCGCGCAGCGGATCGGCCGGTTCCTGGGCATTGGGCAGCGCGACCGGCTGCAGGTTCCCGGTACTCATCTCGGCATCGACATCCTGTAGGTTCACGGCGTGGCCCCGTGGGTGGCCTGATCATGCACCGGACGCACCCGCTCCGGCCCGAAGTGGCAGGCAAACACGCTGCCCTGGCCGACGCTGCTGCGGATCGACAGCCGGGACTGGTGCAGTCCCAGCACGTGCTTGACGATGGAAAGCCCCAGCCCGGTGCCGCCGCTCTCTCGCGAGCGGCTGCTGGACACGCGGTAGAAGCGTTCGGTCAGCCGCGGGATGTGCTCGGCGGGGATGCCGTAGCCGGTGTCGTGTACCGCCAGCACCACGCCGCCGTCGGCGCTGCGGGAGAACTCGATGGTGATGGTCCCGCCGCTGGGCGTATAGCGCACCGCGTTGGTGGCCAGGTTGGAGAACGCGCTGTGCAGCTCGCGGGTGGAGCCCAGCAGGTCGCAGCCGGCGAGGTCGCGGACCTCGATCACGTGGCGGCCCTGGCTGAAGGCCTCGGCCTCGCGCCTGAGGGTCGCCAGCACCGGCGCCATCGCCACCGTTTCTTCCGGCAGGCTCTCGCGCGACTCCAGGCGGGAGAGGGTCAGCAGGTCCTCCACCAGCTGGGTCATGCGCTGCGACTGCTTTTGCATCTCCGCCAGCATCGGTGCCCACTCGGGCATTTCCTCGCCGTCGAGCATGTCCAGGTACCCGTGGACCACGGTCAGCGGCGTGCGCAGCTCGTGCGAGACATTGGCGACGAAGTCCCGCCGCATCTGCTCCAGGTGCAGCAGCTTGCTGACGTCGCGCGCCACCAGCAGCCAGTAGTCCTCGGAGTAGGGGATCAGCCGCAGGTTCAGGCGCAGGCCCGGATCCAGCGGCCCCGGGGCGTCCAGGATCGGCTCGGCATTGCGCCCGGAGGCCATCCAGCGCGCCATTGGCAGCGGCTGCAGGCGGTCGGCCACCGGCGCACCCAGGTCGCGCGGGTGGGCCAGGCCAAGCAGGTCGGTGGCAGCGGGGTTGAACCAAAGGATGCGCTGGGTGTTGCGGTCGATCACGACAACCGCATCCGGCAGTGCGGTCGCCGCGGCGCGGTAGGCACGCAGCATGTCCAGCAGCCGACGCTTGCGCGCGCGCATCTCCGCCTGGTTGCGGTGGAGCAGGCGGTCCAGTTCGTTCCAGGCGCCATGGCCGCGCGCCGGCTCCCAGTGCCGGCGGCCGGTCAGCCCGGTGAGCACGCGGCGCAGCCGCCAGTAATGCCAGGCCAGCACGCCCAGCGCGGTGGCGGCCATCACCAGCCCTGGCCGGCCGAGCACGATTCCCAGCAGGCAGGCGCCGGCCAGCAGGGCGGACAGCACCGACAGCGTGCGCCACCAGGCCGAACGCAGCCTAGCCTGCTCGTCCCGCGCGCTGTCCTGGGTGCGCAGTTCCAGTTCCGGATCGGAAAACGGTCGGGTGTCGCCGGGCGCCGTGCGGGCAGGGCGGTTGTCCATCCGTGCGGGGGCTCAGGCCGAAGCCGAGAAGCGGTAGCCGGCGCCGCGTACGGTCTGCACCATGCCGTCCACGGCGAACGGCTCCAGGGTGCGGCGCAGCCGCCGGATATGCACGTCGATCGTGCGTTCCTCCACGTACACGCTGCCGCCCCACACGTGGTCCAGCAGCTGGGCGCGGGTGTACACCCGGTCCGGGTGGGTCATGAAGAAATGCAGGAGGCGGTACTCGGTCGGGCCGATCGGTACCGGCGCCTCGCCGGCGAACACCCGGTGGGCGGCCCCGTCGATGCGCAGCGCCCCGGCCGAGACGCTGCCGTCCTCGTCGTCCTCGCGCGAGCGACGCATCACCGCGCGGATCCGCGCCAGCAGCTCGCGGGCGGAGAACGGCTTGACCACGTAGTCGTCCACGCCGGCCTCCAGGCCGCCGACGCGGTCGTTTTCCTCGCCACGGGCGGTGAGCATGATGATCGGGACCTCGCGGGTCAGCGCCTCGCGGCGCCAGCGCCGGGCCAGTTCCAGGCCGCTGGTGCCCGGAAGCATCCAGTCCAGCAGGATCATGTCCGGGACCCGGTCGGCGATCGCCGCCTGGGCCTCGCGCGCGTCGCCCGCGTGCACCGGGATGTACTCGCCCTTGCGCAGGGCGAAGGCGACCATGTCCCTGATCGCGGGTTCGTCATCGACGATGAGGATCTGCTTCTGCACGCCGGGCCTCCTGTATCGCCGGTCATTAGACTACCGTCCGGTGACACCTTTATGACACCGGCTGCCGGCCGATGTCAGCGACGTTGCATGTCCGGGTCGCGTATGCCCTGCCGGCGGAGTTCCAGCACGGTGGGGGTGATGCTGGCGATCCTGGCGTCGATGCGCGCGCGCGCCACGTAATCCAGGTCGCCGCGCTTCTTCAGCGTCTCCAGCTGGATCAGCGCCTGCTCGGGGCGGCCGTTGAGGAACGCGGCCTCGGCGTAGGCTTCGCCGGCGCGCGCCTCGTCGCCCGCCAGCTCGCAGGCGCGGGCGTAGGTGCGCTGGAACACCGGGTCGCTGCCGGCGCGCGACAGCAGCGGGCGAAGCACCTCCTGCGCCCGCCGCCCGGCCTGTGTGCCGCCCTGGGCGACCAGTATCCGGGCGTAGGTCAGCGCGACCGGACGGTTGCCCGGGTGGCGCCGGACCAGGTCGTCCAGCCGCGCGTTGGCCGCCGCCGCCTGCCCGGAACGCGACTCCGCCTCGGCCAGCGCCAGGGACACCCACAGGTTCTGCCGGTCCGCGTCCAGCAGCGTGCGCAGCTCGGCGGCCACGGCCGCCGGCTCGCTGTCCAGGCGCACCAGCGCTAGGCCGTAACGTTGCGTCGGGGTAAGGCCGTTCTTGCTGGCCCGGCGCAGGGCTTCGTACTCGCGCACCGCACTGTCGGTGGTGGGTGCGCTGAGCGCGCGCAGGCGCTCCTGGGCCCAGGGGAAATAGCCCGTCTCGCCGGTGGCGCCGGCGCCGAGCCCGCCCAGCTGCAGCCCCGCCGGCAGCAACGGATTGCCGCGCCCGACCGGCAGCGCCGGCGGCGGCGCGTCGATGTCCGGCGCGACCAGCTCCACCCGCGAGACAGGCGTGCCATCGGTATCGCCGACCGTGGTGGTGGCGGTGACGGCGCGCCCGCGGATCTGGTCGGCGCGCTGCTTGGCCTCGCTGATGCGGGTCGTGTTCACCGGGTGGGTGCGCAGGTACTCCGGCACGGCGTAGCCGCCGGAGTTGCCCCGCGTGGCGAAGGACATGCGGGCGAAGAAGTCGGCCATGGCATCCACGTCGTACCCCGTACGCGACAGGGTGCGGATGCCGATGCGGTCGGCCTCGTGTTCGTTGGAGCGCGTGTAGTTGATCTGGTTCTGCTGCATCAGGCCGATGGCGCTGACGATGGCCGCCTGCGACGCCTCGCCCGACGAGGAGCCGCCAGCCGCCTGCGCGGCCACGACCGCGGCGAGCATGCCCAGCAGGATCGGGACCTGGTCGCGCTGTGCGCGCTCGACGCTGCGCAGCACGTGCTGCTGGGTCACGTGGGCGATCTCGTGCGCCAGCACCGCAGCCACCTCGTCCTCCCGCTGGGCGGTCAGGACCAGCCCGGCATTCATGCCGACGTAGCCGCCGAGGGTCGCGAAGGCGTTGATCTGCCGGTCCCGCAGCATGAACAGCGTGTACGCCTGCTCGGGGCGGTCGCTGTTGGCACCCAGGCGGTTGCCCAGCGACTGTAGCCAGTCGTCGACCAGCGGGTCGTCCAGCAGGTAACCGTAGTTGCGCAGCTCGCGCAGCATCATCCCGCCGTATTCCTCCTGGCGGGCGGGGGTCAGCAGTTCACCGGCGGAAGATCCGATGTCCGGCAGGCGCAGCCCCTCCTGTGCCGGGGCCGGCATGACCGGGACCAGGGCGAGGGACAGCGCGGCGGCAAGGGGCAGGAGACGGGACAAGCGGGGCTCCGGAAGTGTCCGGCAGCATGCGCGGGACATGCGTCGGCCGGGTGAATCGTCGGTTAATCATCCCGGGCCGGCGCATGACGGCGGCATGCCACGTGGCCCGATACCATATCCGCTTCGACCCCCGAGCCTCGCCGGAGTTTCCCGTGCCCGATTCCCGTCCCCCGATCCGCATCTATTCCACCGCCATCTGCCCCTATTGCGTGGCCGCCAAGAACTTCCTCAAGAGCCAGGGCCGTGAATGGACCGAGATCCGCGTCGACCTGGACCTCGCCGAGCGCGAGAAGATGGTCAACCTGGCGCGACGCACCAGCGTGCCGCAGATCTTCGTCGGCGAGGTCCACGTCGGCGGCTATGACGACATGATGGCCATGCACCGCGCCGGCAGGCTGCTGCCGCTGCTGGATGGCCACTCCCCGGAGGCCGGCGCATGAGCGGTGGCGAGGATCGCATCCGCGAGTTCACCGAGTTCCGCCAGCGTATGAACCAGCGCATCCTGGCCGAGCCCAACCAGGTGGTGCGCCGCTTCTTCGCGCTGGACACCCAGACCTACCAGGCCGGCGCCCTGGACGTGAAGACCAAGGAGCTGCTGGGCCTGGTGGCGTCGATGGTGCTGCGGTGCGACGACTGCATCAGTTACCACGTCGCCCAGTGCCACCAGGCGGGCGTCAGCCGCGAGGAGTTCTTCGAGACCTTCTCGGTCGGTCTGGTCGTGGGCGGTTCGATCGTGATCCCGCACCTGCGCCGGGCCGTGGATTTCCTCGACAGCCTGGAAGCGGGCGAGGCCGGGCAGCCGCCGGCCCACGAGCACGGCTGAGTAAGCAGGGCGGTGCGGTGGCCTCGGCAGGCCGCCCCGCCGGCGCCGGAGTTGGCCTGCGGCCAAGGTCGGAGTGGGTATTCAGCCGGGATGGGGCATAATTTCACCCACAACTTTCCCTCCCCGCGCGGCCGGACCCGTTCCGGACCTGCCGTGCCTGTCCGGAATCAATCCACATGACCCAGAAGATCACGGTCATCCGCGGCGACGGCATCGGCCCGGAGATCATGGATGCAACCCTCCACGTGCTGGACCAGCTGCAGGCCGGCCTGGAGTACGAGTTCGCCGACGCCGGCGTGGTGGCGCTGGAGAAGCACGGCGACCTGATGCCGAAGGAGACCCTGGACTCCATCGCACGCAACAGGGTCGCCCTCAAGAGCCCGCTGACCACTCCGGTCGGCGGCGGCTTCACCTCGATCAACGTCAGCCTGCGCCGCCACTTCGACCTGTATGCGAACGTGCGGCCGGCCATCTCGTTCCCGAACACCCGTTCGCGCTACGAGAACATCAACATGATCACGGTGCGCGAGAACACCGAAGGCGCCTACCTGGCCGAGGGCCAGGAAGTGTCGGCCGACGGCGAGGTCGCGATCTCCGGCGCCAAGGTCACCCGCAAGGGCTCCGAGCGCATCGTGCGCTACGCCTTCGAGCTGGCCCGGGCCACCGGGCGGAAGAAAGTGACCGCGGTGCACAAGGCCAACATCATCAAGTCCACCTCCGGCCTGTTCCTCAACGTGGCCCGCGAGGTCGCCGCGCATTACCCGGACATCGAGTTCCAGGAAATGATCGTCGACAACACCTGCATGCAGCTGGTGATGCGCCCCGAGCAGTTCGACATCATCGTGACCACCAACCTGTTCGGCGACATCATCTCCGACCTGTGCGCCGGCCTGGTCGGCGGCCTGGGCCTGGCCCCGGGTGCGAACATCGGCGAGCACGCCTCGATCTTCGAGGCCGTCCACGGCACCGCGCCGGACATCGCCGGCAAGGGCATCGCCAACCCCTGCGCGCTGCTGCTGGCGGCCGCGCAGATGCTTGACCACATCGGCCAGCCGCAGAACGCCGAGCGCCTGCGCAAGGCGATCGTGGCGACGATGGAGGC
>JBQGEI010000084.1:0-2349 GCA_052039535.1 Pseudoxanthomonas sp. | reverse complement strand
CACCGCCTTGACCCCCAGCAGGTTGGTGCCCTTGGCGGCCCAGTCGCGCGAGGAACCGGTGCCGTATTCCTTGCCCGCGATCACCAGCAGCGGGGTGCCCGCCGACTTGTACTTCATCGCCGCATCGTAGATCGACATCTTCTCCGGCGGATTGCTGCCGAAGTACAGGGTATTGCCGCCTTCCTCGCCGCCGAAGAACAGGTTCTTGATGCGGATGTTGGCAAACGTGCCGCGCACCATGACGTCGTCGTTGCCACGACGGCTGCCGTAGCTGTTGAAGTCGGCCGGCTGCACGCCACGCGACTGCAGGAAGCGGCCCGCCGGCGAGTCCTTCTTGATGTTGCCGGCGGGGGAGATGTGGTCGGTGGTGATCGAATCGCCGAACAGGCCCAGGACCCGCGCGCCATGGATGTCGCCGATCGAGCCGACCTCCATCGTCATCCCCTCGAAGTAGGGCGGGTTCTTGATGTAGGTCGAATCCCCGTCCCATGCGTACAGCTCGCCGTCGGGCGACTCGATGGTGTTCCAGCGGCTGTCCCCCTTGAATACGTCCGCGTAGTTCTGCTTGAACATCTCCGGGCCGATCGTCGCGGCGATCACGTCGCCGATCTCCTTGCTGCTGGGCCAGATGTCCCGCAGGTACACCGGCTGGCCGTCGCTGCCGGTGCCGATCGGCTCGGAGGTCAGGTCGATGTCGGTGGTGCCCGCCAGCGCATAGGCCACGACCAGCGGCGGGCTGGCCAGGTAGTTCATTTTCACCTCGGGGTGCACGCGGCCTTCGAAGTTGCGGTTGCCCGACAGCACCGAGGTGACCACCAGGTCGCCGCTGGCGATCCCGGCGCTGACTTCCGCCGGCAGCGGGCCGGAATTGCCGATGCAGGTGGTGCAGCCGTAGCCGACGATGTAGAAGCCGACCTTCTCCAGCTCCTTCAGCAGGCCGGCCTTTTCCAGGTAGTCGGTGACCACGCGCGAGCCCGGGCCCAGCGATGTCTTTACCCACGGCTGGCGGTCCAGCCCGCGGGCGGCGGCATTGCGCGCCAGCAGGCCGGCCGCGACCATCACCGCCGGGTGGGACGTGTTGGGGCACGAGGCGCTCGCGGCGAACACCACGGCACCGTCCTTGAGCTTGACCGGCTTGCCGTCGATCTCGACATGGGCCACGCCCTTGTGCAGGGCCTCGTTGCCCACTGCGGCCGTGCCGCCCTCGTTGATGAAGTCGGCCACCTCGGGCGTGCGACGGTCGCGCGTGGCGGTCATGGGGGCCACGTTCTGCCGGTAGTTGGACTTCATGTCCTCCAGCAGCACGCGGTCCTGCGGCCGCTTGGGGCCGGCGAGCGAGGGCCGCACGTCGCCCATGTCCAGCTCCAGCACCGAGCTGTAGCTGGCGTGGGCGCTGCCGGGCTCGTGCCACAGGCCCTGCGCCCTGGCGTAGGCCTCCACCAGCGCGATCTGCGCTTCGCTGCGCCCGGACAGGCGAAGGTAGTTCAGCGATTCGGCGTCGATCGGGAAGATGCCGCAGGTGGCGCCGTACTCCGGTGCCATGTTGCCGATCGTGGCGCGGTCGGCCAGCGGCAGGTGCTGCAGGCCCTCGCCGAAGAACTCGACGAACTTGCCCACCACTCCGTGCGCGCGCAGCATCTGGGTCACGGTGAGCACCAGGTCGGTGGCGGTCGCGCCCTCGGGCAGCCTGCCGCTCAGCTTGAAGCCCACCACCTGCGGAATCAGCATCGACGAGGGCTGTCCGAGCATGGCCGCCTCGGCCTCGATCCCGCCCACGCCCCAGCCCAGTACCCCGATGCCGTTGATCATCGTGGTGTGCGAGTCGGACCCGAACACGGTGTCCGGATACGCCCAGGCCTCGCCATCGCGCGTGCCGGTCATCACCACCCGCGCCAGGTTCTCCAGGTTCACCTGGTGGACGATGCCGGTGTTGGGCGGCACCACCTTGAAGCCGTCGAAGGCCTTCTGGCCCCAGCGCAGGAAGGCGTAGCGCTCACGGTTGCGCTCGAACTCGATGCGGCCGTTGATGTCCAGTGCATCCGCCTTGCCGAACACGTCCACCTGCACCGAGTGGTCGATCACCAGCTCGGAGGGAATCAGCGGGTTGATCTGGCTGGCGTCGCCGCCCAGCTTGACCACCGCGTCGCGCATCGCCGCCAGGTCGACCACGCAGGGCACGCCGGTGAAGTCCTGCAGGACCACGCGGGCCGGCATGAAGGCGATCTCCGTATCCGGCTCGGCCTGCGGGTCCCAGGTGGCCACCGCCTCGATGTGGGCAGGCAGCACGGTGACTCCGTCCTCGTGCCGGAGCAGGTTCTCCAGCAGGATCTTCATCGAGTAGGGCAGGCG
>JBQGEI010000083.1:0-1726 GCA_052039535.1 Pseudoxanthomonas sp. | reverse complement strand
GTGGGCGACCGCGTCACCGCCGGCGCGGTGAACGCCGAGGGCGTGGTGGTGGTGCGCACCGCGGCGGTGGGGGCCGAGACCGCACTGGCGCGGATCGTGCGCATGGTGGAGGACGCGCAGGCGGTGAAGGCGCCGATCCAGCGCACGGTGGACCGGGTCAGCGCGGTGTTCGTCCCGGTGGTCCTGGGACTGGCGCTGCTGACCCTGCTGGGCTGGGGGCTGTCCACCGGCGACTGGGACCGCGCCATCCTCAACGCGGTGGCCGTCCTGGTGATCGCCTGCCCCTGCGCCCTGGGCCTGGCCACGCCCACGGCGATCATGGCCGGTACCGGCGTGGCCGCGCGCGCGGGCATCCTGGTCAAGGACGCGCGTGCGCTGGAGCTGGCGCGCTCGATCCGGGTGGTGGCATTCGACAAGACCGGCACGCTCACCCAGGGTGAGCCGCGCCTGCTGGAAGCGCTGGCCACCGATGGCGATCGCCAGGGCCTGCTGGCGCTGGCGACAGCCTTGCAGCAGCACAGTGCACATCCACTGGCGCTGGCGGTGCTGCGGGAGGACGTGCACGCCACGCCGGCCGCCGAGCTGCAGGCGCTGCCCGGACGCGGCGTGCGCGGACGGGTGGAGGGGCGCCAGGCCTGGATCGGCAACCTTGCATTGATGCGCGAGGTCGGAGCGGAGGTGGACGCGCTGCTGGAACGGGCAAGCGCCCGGGAAGCCGGCGGCCATACCCTGTCCTGGCTGGCGGTTGAGGACGGCGGCCACGTGCGCCCGCGCGGCCTGCTGGCCTTCCGCGACGAGCCACGGCCGGGCGCGCGGCTGGCCATCGCCCGCCTGCATGCGATGGGCGTGCGCAGCGTGATGCTCTCGGGCGACAACCGTGGTGCCGCCACCGCGGTGGCCGGGGTACTGGGCATCGACGAGGTGCAGGCCGAGGTGCGGCCGGAGCAGAAGGTCGCCGCGGTGCGGGCACTGAAGGCCGGCGGGGTGGTGGCCATGGTCGGCGACGGCATCAACGACGCCCCGGCGCTGGCCGCGGCCGACGTCGGTATCGCCATGGGCTCGGGCACGGATGTGGCGATGCACGCGGCGGCGATCACCCTGATGCGCCCCGAGCCGCGGCTGGTGGCCGATGCGATCGATGTTTCCCGGCGCACCACCCGCAAGATCCACCAGAACCTGTTCTGGGCGTTCGGCTACAACATCATCGGCATCCCGCTGGCCGCAGCCGGTCTGCTGAGCCCGGCCCTGGCCGGGGCGGCCATGGCCTTCTCGTCGGTGAGCGTACTGGCCAACACCCTGCTGCTGCGCAACTGGCGACCGCAGGCGGGGGGCGACGATGGGCGCTGACACGCGTCGTGCGGACGGGGCCGGCGACAACCGGCTGACCATCGGCGAGGCCGCTGCGCGCTCGGGCGTGTCCGCGAAGATGGTCCGG
Source organism: Pseudoxanthomonas sp. (assembly GCA_052039535.1). GTDB lineage: Bacteria > Pseudomonadota > Gammaproteobacteria > Xanthomonadales > Xanthomonadaceae > Pseudoxanthomonas. The sequence goes on along the minus strand of JBQGEI010000083.1, from coordinate 291 downwards.
CACTATGAGCAGATCGGCCTGATCCCGCTGCCACCGCGCACGGCGGCTGGCTACCGCCTGTATGCGCAGGCCGACGTCCACCGCCTGCGGTTCATCAGCCGTGCGCGGTCGCTGGGCTTCGGCATCAGGCAGATCGAAGTGCTGCTGGCGCTGTGGTCCGACCGCTCGCGCGCCAGCGCGGATGTCAGGCGGCTGGCCCTCCAGCACGCGGCCGGGCTGGGCGAGCGCATCGCGCAGATGCAGGCCATGCAGCGCACCCTGGAGTCGCTGGCGCGGCGGTGCCACGGCGAC
>JBQGEI010000082.1:0-4302 GCA_052039535.1 Pseudoxanthomonas sp. | reverse complement strand
AAGCGCAAGGACGGCACGGTCAACTACGTGGACGGCGCCAACATCAGCGGCTTCGTCAAGGTCGCCGACGCGATGCTGGCCCAGGGCGTGTACTGACCCGCGCCGTCACGATGACTTGGAGCGCCGCCCCCGGGCGGCGTTCTCATGTGGGCGATCCAGCGCGCCGTGTACCTGCATCCACGGAGACCGCCTGCGGGCCAGCCGGCAGCCACCGGGGCTCCAAGGGTCCGGCTGAAGGACGCGTGGTTGCCGGCACCCAGGGCAAGGCTGTGCGCAGACCGGCCCCTGCATCTTCAGGAGGGGGCCACCGTTGCGAGGGGAAGGAGCCCACCCCTCGCCCCGCTTTGCGCCCCGGCGGTCGTCGCGCATCCCCGTGCCCCTTGCGCCTTCTCCCCTCGCAACGATGCCTCCGCGCGTCGGGCGTACGGCCTCCGGGCATGGCAAGGGACGCCGGGACTGCCGTCATGCGTGGCGAATGAAGCACGCCGGCTTCAGGGCAGGCATGGCCACCCTGCCCCGGCGCGAAAGAAGAAGGCCACCCGGAGGTGGCCTTCTTCCTGCAGCGTGCGCCGTGCCGTTCAGGCGCCGGCGTTGAACAGCCAGGGCTGGGACGCCTTGTGGCGCGCCTCGAACGCCACGATCGCGTCGCGCTCCTGCAGCGTCAGGCCGATGTCGTCCAGTCCACCGAGCAGGCAGTGCTTGCGGAAGGCGTCGATCTGGAACCGGTACTGCAGGCCATCGGGCCGGGTCACGGTTTGCGCGGCCAGGTCCACCGCCAGGGCATACCCTTCGGTCGCCTCGCACTGGGCGAACAGCGCGTCGACCTCCCGCTCTTCCAGCACGATCGGCAGCAGGCCGTTCTTGAAGCTGTTGTTGAAGAAGATGTCGGCGAAACTCGGCGCGATGATGGCGCGGAAGCCGTACTCGTCCAGCGCCCACGGCGCGTGCTCGCGCGAGGAGCCGCAACCGAAGTTCTCGCGCGCCAGCAGCACGCTTGCGCCCTGGTAGCGCGGGAAATTGAGCACGAAGTCCGGGTTGAGCGGGCGGTTGCTGTTGTCCCGCCCGGGCTCCCCCACGTCCAGGTAGCGCCATTCGTCGAACAGGTTCGGACCAAAACCGGTGCGCCGGATCGACTTCAGGAACTGCTTGGGGATGATCTGGTCGGTGTCCACGTTGGCGCGGTCCAGCGGCGCGACCAGGCCGGTGTGGGTGGTGAAGGCTTTCATGGCTGGGTGTCCTCAGGCTTGCATCAGGTCGCGCACATCGACGAAGCGACCCGCCACGGCGGCGGCCGCGGCCATTGCCGGGCTGACCAGGTGGGTACGCCCACCGGCGCCCTGGCGGCCCTCGAAGTTGCGGTTGGAGGTCGAGGCGCAGTGCTCGCCGTTGCCCAGCTTGTCGGGATTCATCGCCAGGCACATGGAGCAGCCCGGTTCGCGCCACTCGAAGCCGGCCTCGATGAACACCTGGTCCAGGCCCTCGGCCTCGGCCTGCGCCTTGACCAGGCCCGACCCGGGCACCACCAGCGCCTGCTTGATGGTCGGCGCCACCTTGCGCCCGCGCGCCACCGCCGCGGCCGCGCGCAGGTCCTCGATACGGGAGTTGGTGCACGAGCCGATGAACACCCGGTCCAGGCGGATCGAGGTGATCGGCTGGTTCGGCTGCAGGCCCATGTATCTCAACGCGCGCTCGATCGAGTCCTTCCTCACCGGATCGGCCTCGCGCGCCGGGTCGGGCACGTTCTGGTCCACCGCCAGCACCATCTCCGGCGAGGTGCCCCAGCTGACCTGCGGACGGATGTCCTCCGCGCGCAACTCCACCACGGTATCGAAGTGCGCGTCCGGATCGGACACCAGCGTCTCCCACAGCGCGACCGCCGCGTCCCAGTCCGCGCCCTTGGGGGCGAACGGGCGGCCACGCACGTAATCGATGGTCTTCCCGTCCACCGCCACCATGCCCACCCGCGCGCCGGCCTCGATCGCCATGTTGCACAGGGTCATGCGGCCCTCGATGGACAGGCCGGCGATCGCGCTGCCGGCGAACTCCAGCGCGTGGCCGTTGCCGCCGGCGGTGCCGATGTGGCCGATGATCGCCAGCACGATGTCCTTGGCGGTCACGCCGGCCGGCAGCGCGCCTTCCACCCGCACCTGCATGTTCTTCATCTTCTTGGCCACCAGGCACTGGGTGGCCAGCACGTGTTCGACCTCGGAGGTACCGATGCCGTGCGCCAGCGCGCCGAAGGCACCGTGGGTGGAGGTGTGCGAATCGCCGCAGACCACGGTCATCCCCGGCAGGGTCGCGCCCTGCTCCGGGCCGACCACGTGGACGATGCCCTGGCGCGCATCGTTCATCTTGAACTGGAGGATGCCGAAGTCGTCGCAGTTCTCGTCCAGGGTCTGGACCTGCAGCCGCGAGACCGGGTCGGCGATCGCCTGCAGCCCCCCGGCACGCTCGGCGCGGGTGGTGGGCACGTTGTGGTCCGGGGTGGCGATGTTGGCGTCCACCCGCCACGGCGAGCGCCCGGCCAGGCGCAGCCCCTCGAACGCCTGGGGCGAGGTCACCTCATGCAGGATGTGGCGGTCGATGTAGATCAGCGAGGAACCGTCGTCGCGACGGGCCACCTCGTGCATCTCCCACAGCTTGTCGTACAGGGTCTTGCCGGCCATGAATCCCTCGTCCTTCTGCCCGCGGGCCATTGCCCGTCGTGGGCACGATCCTGAGGGCTTGCGATTGATAACTCAAATTCATATTTTTCATTTGCTGGATTCCTTCATGTAATCCGACCAGGAGCCACCACGATGGACTGGAGCAGCCTGTCGGCCTTCGTCGCCGTCGCCGACTGCGGTGGATTTTCCGCCGCGGCGCAGCGGCTGCACCTGACCCAGCCGGCGGTCAGCAAGCGCATCGCCCAACTTGAGCAGGCGCTGGACGCGCGGCTGTTCGACCGCCTTGGCCGCCAGGTCCTGCTGACCGAAGCCGGACGCCTGCTGTTGCCGCGGGCGCGGCAGATGCTGGCCGAAGCTGACGCCGCGCGCCGGGCCTTGCAGGACCTGGGCGAGGACATCGGCGGACGCCTGAGCCTGGCCACCAGCCACCACGTCGGCCTGCACCGCCTGCCGCCGCTGCTGCGCCGCTTCGCCGCGCTGCATCCGCGGGCGGCGCTGGATATCCGCTTCGTGGATTCCGAGCGTGCCTACGCCCAGGTGCTGCAGGGCGAGGCCGAGCTGGCGGTGACCACGCTGGGCCCCACTGACGCGCCGCTGCAGGCACGGGTGGTGTGGCCGGATCCGCTGCGCCTGGTGGTCGCGCCCGATCATCCGCTGGCGCGGCTGGCGAAGGCCACCCTGGCGGACGTCGCCGCCCATCCGGCCGTCTTGCCGGATGCCGGCACGTTCACCCATCGCATCGTGGCCGAGGCCTTTGCCCGGCGCGGACTGCCCTTGCAGCTGCGCATGACCACCAACTACCTGGAGACGATCAAGATGATGGTTTCGGTCGGCCTGGCCTGGGGTGCCCTGCCCGAGACGATGCTCGACGCACAGGTGAAGGTGCTGCCGGTGCCCGGGGTGCAGCTGTCGCGCCAGCTCGGGTACGTGGTCCACGGCGGCCGCACGCTCTCGCGCGCGGCCCAGGCCTTCGTGGCGCTGTTGCGCGAGGATGCGGCGTCAGAGGAACTGGCGCCGGCCGGGGGGCTGCGAGGGGCCCCGGAGTAGCCGCCGCGGAAGGACGACGCGTGCAGGCGCACCGGTCGCCAAGGGCAGCAGTGACAGCACGGCAACAGCGCGGCTCCGGACGGGGCCGCCGTGCTGCCGGTATCCGGATCACCGCCAGGGCGGCCGTCCTTGGCCTTACCCGCGGCCGCGCACGTCGCTGTGCCGCTTGGCCGGACCGGCAGCGCGACGTCCTTCGGGGCGCGGGTGTTCCCCGCTCCGGCGGGGATGCGCAGTGGCTGTGGCCGCCGGAACCATCCGGGCCTGTGCTCCCGAGCGCCTGGAGGCGTGCCTGCGCTCCGGCGAGCGGTGATCTGCCTGTCGCCAGTGTCACCGCACAGCGCGCGCGTCCCGATCACCGGTGCACGAATGAGCCGGACGGGCGCTCGCCCGATTTCCATACGTCAACCCATGGAAATCATCCGCGTCTCCATGATTTCCACCCGCGCACCGATGGGAACGATCCGCGCGTTGACGATTTCCGGGGATGCACGGCCACCGGTCACGCACGCGCCAGTGATTTCCATCGCCCATGCATGGAAATAACGGGCGCGCTGGTCCCCACCACCCACGCGCCGGTTCCAGGCACTGA
>JBQGEI010000081.1:0-4231 GCA_052039535.1 Pseudoxanthomonas sp. | reverse complement strand
CCGGGGCCTCCTTCTGCAGCTTCAACAGACGCCTATCAGAACGTCTGGGTGTAGCGGAAGTACACGGTACGGCCGTAGGCGTCGTACAGGTAGAAGTTCCACGGACGGCCGTCGAACGCCACCAGTTCCGGATAGCGGTCGCCGACGTTGGTCGCACCCACGGCGATCTTGGCGTTCCACGGGGCCGACCAGGCGACCTGGACGTCGTTGGTGGCGTAGCCACCGACGTCACGTGCCGGGGCGACGGTGATGCCGTCGATCACGCTGGCAGCCGTGTCCTGGCCACCGATGTAGTTGACGTTCCAGGTGAAGTTCCAGTCACCGAAGGCCCAGTCGTTGGCGAGGTTGGCGCGCAGGTCGGGATAGCCGATTTCGCCCTCGTACGTGGTCACGTAGTTGCCGCTGATGACGTCGTACTTGTTGACGTAGGAGACGGTCAGGCGGTTCTGCAACCGGCCGGCGCCACCGAAGTCGAAGTCGGTGTTGGCACGGAAGTCGACGCCGTTGGTCTCCAGGGTGCCGACGTTGCGGTAACCGGCGGTGATCTCGGTGATGCGCCCGTTGGTCGGGTTACGCACGATGCCCAGGCCGTCCGGGATCGGGCCGTAGGTTGCCGGATCCAGGTCACGGTCGACGATGCTCTGCGCACCCACGACGGTGATGCTGTTGTCGATCTCGATGTTGTAGTAGTCGACGCTCAGGTCCAGCCAGTCCACCGGGTCGTAGACCAGGCCGACCGAGTACTGCGTGGACTGCTCCGACTCGAGGTTCGGGTTGGCGATGAAGTACGTGTCGACCTGCTGCGGCGACAGCTGGCCGCGGCTGTTCAGGCAGTACTCGCTCAGGCCGACAGCCAGACAGGTCTGGCGATCGACGACCGACTCGGCCGAGAACGAGTCAGCCTGGGTCAGGATGTCCAGACCCGGGGCGCGGAAGCCCTGGCCGTACGAGGCACGCAGGGTCAGGTTCTCCAGCGGCTGCCAGCGGGCGGCGATCTTCGGCGAGAAGTCGTTGCCGTAGTCGCTGTACTTGTCGTAGCGGCCGGCCAGGGTGATGTCGAAGGCGCTGGTGAACGGCAGCAGCCACTCGAAGTAGGCCGAGGTCACGTCACGGCCACCGCCGGACGAGCCGCCCGACGAACCCAGCACCACGCCTGCGCGCGACAGCGAGTCGTAGATGTCCTCGAAGCGGTCTTCGCGGAACTCGGCACCGATCACGGCGTTGGAGACGCCGCCGCCCATTTCGAACAGGTCGAAGTTGACGTTGGCGAAGTACTCCTGGCTCTTGTAGAACGAGTTGCGGCCGATGGTCGCGGTGAAGCCGTCCAGGGTCTCCTGGGAGGCGCCGAACGGATCGGTGACCAGGTAGTCGCCACGGTCGGCGGCAGCCTGGGCCAGGCTGGAGATCACGTAGCCACGGCCGGTCTCGAGGTACTTGTAGCTGGTGCGGCGGGCACCGAAGTCGACCGAGATGGTGTCGGTCAGCTGGCCCTGGAAGCCGACCAGGAAGTCCTGGTTGGTGGTGTCGGTGAAGTTGTCGCGGTTACCGGCCGCGGCGAAGCGGTGGTAGAAGTAGGTCGGGCGGCCGTCGCCCTTGACGATGTCGTTCACGGTGCCGTCGGACACCTGGAAGATGCCCGGGACCGGCGCGTAGCGACCGAAGGTTTCCACCTTGGTCGTGTTGGCGCTCATGTAGACGTTCCAGTCGTCATTGATCTGGTAGTCACCGCGGACGAACACCGAGGTGTTGTCGACCGAGGCTTCCTGCGCGGCGACCGAGTTGAAGTCGAACGAGCACAGGGACACGCCCTGGGCGTTCGCCGGCATCTGCCAGAAGCCGTTGGAGTTGCACGCGAAGCCCGGGACCGGCCTGGCGGCCTCGGCGTCCCAGTCGTAGTAGTTGTTGCCGTAGGTCGACACGCCCAGCACGTCGCCGCCGATCTGGTCGCGGGTGAACACCATGCCGCGGCTGGACTTGGACGCACCACCCATCAGGCGGCCACGGTCGGAGGACACGCCGAAGACCGCCGAGGCGTCCTCCAGGTTGCCGCCCTTGGTCTTGGTCTGGCCGTAGCCATAACGCAGCTCCGCGCCGTTGAAGTCCTTGCGCAGGATGATGTTCATCACGCCGCCGATCGCGTCCGAACCGTACACGGCCGAGGCGCCATCGGACAGGATCTCGATGCGCTCGACCGCGGCCAGCGGGATCGCGTTGAGGTCTGCGCCGGAGGAGGCCGACATCGGGTTGGTGGCGGCGCGGCGGCCGTCGATCAGCACCAGGGTGCGGCCCGAACCCAGGCCACGCAGGTCGACCGACGCCAGCGACTGGGCCGAGCTGCCGGACTGCGGCTTGAAGTTGCCGAAGGAGGCGAAGGTGCTGTCACGCAGGACGTCGGCGACCGACACGTCGCCGGTGGCGTCGATCGAGGCGCGGTCGATCACGATGACCGGCACGGCGCCTTCGATGTCGGCGCGCTTCAGGCGCGAACCGGTGACTTCAATGCGATCAAGCGTCTGGGCCTGTTCGTTTTCCTGGGCAACGGCGGGCGCGGCCACCAGGCCGGCAACACCGGCGACCAGGCCAAAACGCACCGCGTCGCTCAGCAGGTTGCGGTTCAACTTCATCATTCTCTCTCCAGCTTAAAGAGGACCCTCACGTCACACACGTGGGGAAGGGGAAATCGCCGGACGGTGGGCCCATCCAGGTGCCCGGACGTTAGCAATTCCTTAAATGGCTCGCAAGCAGATGAAACTGGATCATCTGCAACTTGTTGCTGCACCCCTGGAAACCCTTTGGTTTCAAAAAGATGCGGCACTGCGCAAAGCGCCTATTCAGTTTCACTCGAACCCAATACCGCCTGCATCGGCTCCAGATAGCGCGCGTAGCGGCGCCATTGCCCGAGATATCTCCCATGCACCGGCTCACGCAGCTGGACGGTGCTCGCGGTGCCGATCACCGCGTGGCGATCCGGCGCCATGACCTCGCCGGACCAGGGCAATCCGCAGAAATCGAGCACCCTGCGCACCTCGCCGGGGGCATCCTCCACCAGCGCTTCGTAACGCACCTGCAGCACGCGCCCTGGCATGGCCTGCCCGACCTGGTCCATCAGCGCGCGATAACGCAGGTAGTGTCGCGCCATTTCCGCTTGCGCATAGCTGTGCGGGTACGCGTTGGCGAACAGCGCCTTGAGGTTGGAGAAGCAGCTGTCCATCGGTGCACGGGTGATGTCGATGATGCGCGCCTGCGGCAACGCGTGGGCGATCAGCCCCGCAAGCAGGAAGTTCGACGGCAGCTTGTCGATGAAGAACGCCCTGCCCTGCGCGCGCCACCCGGCGTGCTCCAGGTAGCGCCGGCCCACCATCCGCAGGTCGCAGGATGCGGCCGCCCGCAGCAGTGCCGCATCCGGCTGTGGACCGCCACACAGGTCGGTGCTCCAGCGCAGCTGGCAGGTGAAGTCGCGCAGTTCGCCGGCATCGCTGACGTCGGGGTGCGCGCACAGGAAACGTTCCAGCAATGTGCTGCCCGAACGCGGCATGCCGAGGATGAACACCGGCGTCGGCGCATCGCGCCCGCCACCGGCGAGGTGGCCGCCGTCGGTGGCGCCATCGTGCACCGGCGTGAACCGGTGCAGCGCATCGAACAGCGCGATCTCCCTGGCCTCGTCGTAGTCCAGCTGCCGGCGACGCAGCCGCATGCCCAGCTCCAGGTGCCGCCAGGCCACGTCTACGTCACCGAGGTCGTCGAGCTCCTTGAACAGCGCGTAATGCAGCAGCGGCGCGAACGGGTGCGCGTCACCGATGCGCGCGAGGCTGGCGCGCAGGCGGTCCAGATGGTTGGAGTCGGGTGTCTGCCGCCGCAACGTGGACAGCAGGCGCGCGGCGGGCGCGAAATCCGGCGCGGTGCGCAGGCAGGCGTTGAACGCGTCCTCGGCGGCGCGGGTGCGGCCGCAGTACATCCGGGCCAGGCCCAGCTGGTACCACAGCTCCGGCGTATCCGGCCCCAGCCGGCGGGCATGCTCCAGCCGCTGCAGGGCCTGCGCGTAGAAGGAAAAGCTGCACAGCAGCGTGCCGGCCTGCAGCTGCACGGCGGGGTCGGCGCAATGCACCAGCGCGGGGCGCTCCAGGCACGACAGCCCCGCCTGGATCTCGCCCAGGTCCATCAGCTGGCGCGCCAGGGCCAGCAGCAGGTGCGGGTCGGCCTCGGGCAGCGGGACGGCGGCCAGCGCCTGGGC
>JBQGEI010000080.1:0-6954 GCA_052039535.1 Pseudoxanthomonas sp. | reverse complement strand
GGCGATGCTCTGCTCCACGTCCCAGCCGCCGTCGACCCAGTCGGTCGCGGAGATGCGCACGCCGACCGCGGTCCGCTCCGGCAACGCGCCGCGCACCGCGTCGAACACCCGCAGCAGCAGGCGCATGCGGTTCTCCAGGCTTCCGCCATGCTCGTCATCGCGCTGGTTGGAAAGCGGCGAAAGGAACTGGTGCAGCAGGTAGCCGTGCGCGGCGTGGATCTCCACCAGGTCCAGGCCGATCCGGGCCGCGCGCCGGGCCGCGTCCACGAACGCCTCGACCAGGAGGTCGATCGCGGCCGCATCCAGCGCCGCAGGCGTCGGATGGGCGGTGTCGTAGGCCAGTGCGGAGGCGGACACGGTGGCCCAGCCGTCGGGCTCGCTGGCCGGAACCGGGCCACCTCCCTCCCAGGGCCGCGCGGTCGAGGCCTTGCGTCCGGCATGCGCGAGCTGGATTCCCAGCGGGATCGGCGCCCAGCGCCGCAGTGAGGCCACCAGCGCGGCCAGCGCCGCCTCTTGGTCGTCGTTCCACAGGCCCAGGTCGGCATGGCTGATGCGGCCGTCGGCCTGCACCGCGGTGGCTTCCAGGATCAGCAGGCCTGCGCCGGACAGGGCCAGGTTGCCGAGGTGGATATGGTGCCAGTCCGAGACCACGCCGGCGTGCGCGGAATACTGGCACATGGGCGCGATGACGATCCGGTTGGAAAGATGCAGCGGACCGAGGTGCAGCGGGGAGAACAGCTGGCTCATGGAGGCGGTGCCGGGGAAGGGGCGTGCATTGCAGCGCCGCGGCCGGCCGGCTTCAAGCCCGCGGCTGGATCGCAGCATCGCGCGCGGCCGATGCCCCGGCCGCAGGCGCCTGGCCGGCCAGCGCCGGCAGCACCCGGGTGCAGTCGCCCTGGACCTTGAGCGTGGCCAGGTCGTCGGCACGGGTACGGCCGTGGTTGAGGATGGCCAGCGGGATGCCCGCCGCGGCGGCCATGCGCGCGAAGCGGAACCCCGACCACACCATCAGCGAGGAGCCAACCACCAGCATCGCGTCGCTGGCGTGCAGGCCCGCAGTGGCCGCCTCGACCCGGGCGCGCGGCACGCTCTGGCCGAAGAACACCACGTCCGGCTTGAGCATGCCGCCGCAGGCGCTGCAGTCGGGGACATCGAAGGCGGCGAAGTCCACGCCCTCCAGGTCGGCGTCTCCGTCCGGCGCCACGGCAGCCATGTGCCGGCCCCAGCCGGGGTTGCGCCGCAGCAGGGACATCTGGAATTCCGCGCGCGGATGGCAGGCGCCGCAGCCCAGGCAGGTGACCTGGTCCAGCCGCCCGTGCAGGTCGATCACCCCGGTACTGCCGGCGCGCTGGTGCAGGCCATCGACGTTCTGGGTCAGCAGCATGCCCACCCGGCCGGCGTCCTGCAGCCGGGCCAGCGCGTGGTGCGCGGCATTGGGCCGGGCGGCCGCGAACGGCGCCCAGCCGGCCAGGCTGCGGGCCCAGTAGCGGCGGCGGGTCGCCGCGTCGGCGGTGAACGCCTGCAGGGTGACCGGCGGCACCCGCTTCCACGCCCCATCGGCGTCGCGGTAGTCCGGAATGCCCGAGCCGGTGCTGATGCCCGCGCCGGTGAGCACGAACAGCGTGCGATGCGCGGCCACGAAGCGGCCCAGTGCGTCCACCGCGGCGGCTTCATCGGGTGGCGTCGATCGGGGCGCGGCGGCAGGCAGGGCGTCCATCGGTCCGGCATGTCTGTCAGGTGTGGACATGTTGCACGACACCGCCAACACATCGGCGTGGAGGCGCGGCGCTGACAGCGTTGTCTGGCACCGGCGGTACGTCGCGCTGACGGGGCCGGGGCTAAGATCGCGCGATCTTCTTCATGCAGGGAGTTGTCATGGACACCCATCGCGCGCAGCGTGACCGCATCGCCTCCGGCCAGGGTTTCATCGCCGCGCTGGACCAGAGTGGCGGCAGCACGCCCAAGGCCCTGAAGCTGTATGGCGTCGACGGATCGGCCTACTCGGACGAGGCGGAAATGTTTGGACTGGTCCACCGCATGCGTGAGCGCATCGTCACCAGCCCCGCGTTCGGCAAGGGCGGCCGCGTGCTCGGCGCGATCCTGTTCGAGCGGACGCTGGAGGACAGCTTCGACGGCCAGGAGGCGGCGCGCTACCTGTGGGAGCGCCAGCAGGTCGTGCCATTCCTGAAGATCGACAAGGGCCTTGCGGACGAGGACGGTGGCGTGCAGCTGCTCAAGCCGATCCCCGGCCTGGACGCGCTGCTGTCGCGGGCGCGTGCCAAGGGTGTGTTCGGTACCAAGCAGCGCTCGGTGATCAAGGCCAACAACGCCGTCGGCATCGCCGCGGTGCTGGACCAGCAGTTCGAACTGGCCCGCCAGGTACTCGATGCCGGGCTGGTGCCGATCATCGAGCCCGAAGTGGACATCAACGCGCCGGACAAGGCGGCGATCGAGGTCGAACTGCGCAACGGCCTGCTCGAACGGCTGGACCGCGTCGACCCGGCCACGCCGGTGATGCTCAAGCTCACCCTGCCCAGCGTGGATGGCTACTACGCGCCGCTGGTGGCCCATCCGTCGGTGCTCAAGGTCGTGGCCCTGTCCGGTGGCTACAGCCGCGAGGAGGCCAACGCGCGCCTGGCGCGCAATCCGGGGGTGATCGCCAGCTTCAGCCGGGCGCTGACCGAAGGCCTGTCCGCGCAGCAGGACGATGCGGCCTTCGACGCGGCGCTGGACGCCTCGATCGAGTCGATCTACCGCGCCTCGATCGCCTGAGGCCCCGCCATGCGGCGGGTGTCCCCCGGGGGCATCCGCGGCATCATGGCGGACCGGCCGCGCGATGCGGCCGGTGTCCCGCCGGAGCCGCGATGCACCCGTCCACCACCGCCCTGATCGTCGTCGACCTGCAGCCGGACTTCATGCCCGGCGGCGCGTTGCCCTGCCACGAGGGGGACGCGATCGTCCCCGGGATCGATGCCCTGCTGCGCGCCGGCCGCTACCAGACCGCGGTCGCGACCCAGGACTGGCACCCGCCGGGGCATGCCTCGTTCGCCAGTTCGCACCCGGGGCGGCGGCCTTTCGACACCATCGACCTGCACGGGCATCCCCAGACCCTGTGGCCGGACCATTGCGTCCAGGGCACCGCGGGCGCGGCACTGGACCGGCGCGTGCACTGGGACCCGGTGGACCTGGTGCTGCGCAAGGGCACGGACACCGGCGTCGATTCGTACAGCGCCTTCCGTGAGAACCACGGCCCGGATGGCCGGCGGCCGGCGACCGGCCTGGCCGGATGGCTGCGCGAGCGCGGCATCGGCGAGGTGCACCTGTGCGGCCTGGCCCGCGACTACTGCGTGCTGTGGAGTGCGCAGGACGCGGTGGCCGCCGGGTTCCGCGTGCGCCTGCTCTGGGACCTGACCCGGCCGGTGACGCCGACGGGCGACGGACCCACCCAGGCCGCACTGCAGGCCGCCGGCGTGTTGGTCGAGCGTGGCTGAAGCCGGACGCTACATGTAGCGCTCGAACCACGCCAGGACCTCCTGCGGCTGGCGCTGGAAGTGCGTATAGCCGTCCCATCGCCGGGTGCTGCCCTCGATCCAGGAGAGCTTCTTGTCCTGCACCGGGATGTTGTCGAACATCGCCTGTACGTCCGACGGGCGGGTGTAGACGTCGTCCCGCACCTGGTAGAGGAAGGTCGGGATGCGTACGTGTGCCGCCCACGGCACCGGCGAGAACTGCCCGATCGTGTAGCTGGTGCGCAGCCGTATCTTCCGGTCGAGGACGGGCATCGCGTCGGCATCGATGCCCAGCCGCTCCAGCGCGCGCGCCAGGGCCACGCCGGGCGACAGGGGCTGCGGCGAGACCAAGCAGCGCACGCCCTCGAACATCTCCGGGCGCCGGGTCATGGCGTACATGGTCGCGTTGCCGCCCATGCAGCGGCTGAACAGTCCGACGCGCATGTGCCCGGTGTCGGGGCGACCGCGGACGAAGGCCAGCGAGCCGATCACGTCGCGCGATTCATAGATGCCGGCGGTGAAGATGCCCCCGTTGCCGGTGCCGCTGTGGCCGAAGTTGCGCATGTCGTACGCCAGCACGTTGTAGCCGGCATCGTGCAGCAGCCGGTAGTCCGGGATGAAGTTGACCTCGAAGTCGTTGCCCGCCGCGCTGCCGAAAGACTTCCACGGCTCCAGGTGCGAGGGCAGCCCGGCCCGGTTGAACCAGCGCGGATGGTTGCAGATCACGAGGCGGTCGGAGCCTTCGCGCGGGATCAGCCAGCCTTCCAGCGGCACCCCGTCCTCGGAGGCGAAGAACACCGGTTCGAACGCCAGCCCGGCCTCGTCGGGCCAGTGCAGCAGCGGCGCCCGGGGCCAGCTGACGAACCCGTCGGCGATCCGGTCGAGCTTCTGTTCCGTTTCCGTATCCATGGCCGGTCTCCACTTCTGTCGGTGCATCCTCCCGGACGGGCATGACACTGCATGGCACGTGCGAACGGCGTGATGCAGTGGCGGAGGATGGCGCGCTGCCCGTACCCCGCCAGCTGTGCGTGCCGGCAGCCGTCGGCGACAATGGGCGCACGCAGGCGTGTTGCCGCCATCGACCGTCATCCCAATGTTCCCAGGCCCGCCCCCTTCCGCACCCGCCGACGATCCCCGCCCGCAACCGCCGGAGAAGCCGCTGCCGGCCGAGTGCTGCGAGAGCGGCTGCCCGATCTGCGTGTACGACCTCTATGCCGAGGCCCTGGACGGGTACCGCCAGGCGCTGGCGGCATGGCGTCTGCGCCATCCCGACGCTGGCGACGGCGAGGACTGATCAGGGCGCTGTGGGGGGCAGCGGCGGCACCGGCGTGGGCTGGCCGAGCGGATCCAGCGCGATCATCACGAACCGGCCGCGGGTGCACAGCTTGCGCTCGCCGGTCAGCAGGTTCTCGGTGACCACTTCCACGTCCACGTCCATCGAGCTGCGGCCCACCTTCACCACCCGCGCGATCACCTCCACCAGGTCGCCCTTGTGGATCGGCTGGTTGAAGTCGACCTGCTCCGAACGGGCGGTCACCACCGTGGTGCGCGCATAGCGCGAGGCGGCGATGAAGCACGCCATGTCCATCCATGCCAGCGCCTGGCCGCCGAACAGCGTGCCCAGGTGGTTGGTGTGGTCGGGGAACACCATGTGCAGCAGGCGCGCCTCGATCGGGCGCGCTTCGCCTTGCGGGACTTCGGACATCGCGGTGTTCTCCAGGTCGTCGCGGCCTCCCGCAGGCATCATCGCCGATCCGGCGGAGGATGGCGTGCAGGCCGGTGGGCGGTGCCTCCCCAACCGGCTCCTACAGGTGGGCGCCGACCGCGGCGGCGACCTGCACCGGCGACTGGAAGCCGGGCAGGCGCGCGACCTCGGCGCCCTCGCGGAATACCGCCAGGGTCGGGGTCTGGCGCAGGCCCAGGCCACGGAAGAACTCCTCGCCCACCTGTTCAAGCTTGACCTTCAGCAGGACCAGGCCCTGCGCGTCCGGCTCGGCGGCGAACTTCCTCAGCGACATGTCGAGCATGGTGCAGCCCGGGCAGTTGTCCTTGTAGAAGTCCACCAGCAGGCGCGGGTGGGCGGCGACGGCGGAGGCGTAGTCGTCAGGCGACGACGCGTGCAGGGTCTGCATGGGGAGAGGTCTCGCTGGGCATGCCCGGGCCGGGCATGCGCTGGGTACAGGTCAGGATGTGGTCGGTCCAGCGCTGGATCTTCAGCGCGTCGCGCTCGCCGTGCGGCATCTGCTCGATCTCCAGCCGCGGATAGCCGCTGCCGAAGAACGCGGCGATCCGGCGCACCGCGCCGCAGTAGTACTCCTCGCCCCACTGGGTCTCGCCGGTGCCGAACACCGCCAGCCGCGGCGGCTTGCCCACCGCCTCGACCAGCTGCGCGATCAGCGCCTTCATCTCGCCGGGCGTGCGCCCGGCGTTGTCGGTCCAGGCGCCGAGCAGGTAGAGGTCGTGGCGCGGGTCACCGGCGTCAGCCAAGGTCTGCACCCCGGCCTCGATCCAGCTCACCTGGTGCCCCGCGGCCTCGCAGCGCGCGCGCACCTGGCGGGCGACGTCGCGGGTGTTGCCGCTGAGCGAGGTGAAGGCGATCAGGATGCGCATGGGAACGCTAGAGGTCGTCGAAGCCGTTGTCCGAGTTGGTCTTCTTGTAGCTGGCGTTGCGCATCTCGAAGAAGTCAGTCTTGGTCTCGGTGAAGTTGTCGGCGTATGCCTTGATCCACGGCATCACGTTGTCGGTGGTATCCGAATACAGCCTCTCGATCCCGAGCATGCCGGCCATCTTGTTGGCCCGGTATTTCACGTAGCGGATCATCTCGTCCACGTCGATGCCGTCGATCCCGTCCAGGACCTCGCCGGTCCACTGGGTCTCCAGCTCGATCGCGTGGGCGAAGGCGCCGTGCACGTAGTCGGTCAGCTCGTCGGTCTGCAGCTCCGGGTTCTCGCCGACGATGGCGCGGATCACCTCGCTGATGAACTTGGTGTGGGCCAGCTCGTCGCGGTTGATGAAGCTGATGATCTTGCCAGTGCCGGTCATCCGGTTCTGGCGCACCAGGTTGTAGAAGTAGGCGAAGCCGGAATAGAAGTTGATCCCTTCCAGGATCGAGGACTGGATCAGCGAGCGCAGCAGGGTCTCGGCGGTCTTCTCGCGCAGGAAGTCGTCGTAAGACGCCATGATCGGCGCGTTGCGCTTCTGGATCGTCGGGTGGGTGCGGGCGATCTCGAAGATGCGGTTCTGGTTCTGCAGGTCGGTGATCGAGGCCAGCACGTAGCTGTAGCTCTCATTGTGGATCACTTCCTGCTGGCCGATGATCGCCGCGTTGGCGTGCGCGGCCGGGTCGGTGATGTACTCGGCGACGTTGTAGATGAACCGGGTCTGCGGCGAGTCCAGGGTGGCGAGCAGGCCGATGATCGAATCGTAGGCGTTCTTCTCGCGCGC
>JBQGEI010000079.1:0-19280 GCA_052039535.1 Pseudoxanthomonas sp. | reverse complement strand
AGGATGCCGTAGCTGGCGCGCACGATGTCGCCGTCGAGCACCGAGTCCCCCGTGGTGGTGACCGACCCGGACCTGACCGCCACGCCGTTGCCGCGCGCCAGGATGCCGTAGGCGAAGAGGCCGCTGGTGGTTACCGCGCCGCTTTCCACGGCCACCGGGCCGCCCGCGCTCACCGCGTACACGCCGTGCGAGTTGTAGCCGCCGGTGGCGACGCTGTCGCTGAGCAGGCTGACCGCGCCGGTACCGTACGAGCGGCCGAACACGGCGATCGAGTAGTCGCCGCGGGTTTGCACGCTGCCGCTGGCGACGTCGATCGTCCCGGTGCCGCCGGTGTTGGCGTAGATGCCGTAGGCGCCGTTGCCGGAGGTGCTCACCGAGTCGCTGGTGACGCTGACCGTGCCGGTGGGGTTGGTGGCCGCCCAGCCGGTCTCGGCGCCGATCCCGTAGGCGCCGTCGCCGCGGGTGACCACCGAGCCGCTGACCACCTCTACGCTGCCGTAGTTGGTGCTGGCCCACAGGCCTGCGCCCGCCACGCCCGTCAGGTCCGAGTGCTCGTCGTTGTCCGCCGGATACGCGCCGGCGTAGCCGGAATCCACCGTTGCCGACTCGATGCGGATGTCGCCGCGGTCGGACAGGGCCAGGATGCCCTGTGCCCCGGCACCGGAGATGGAGACGCTGCCGCTTTCGATGCCGATGTCCGCGCTGCCGCTGGTGACGCGGATGCCGTCGGCGAAGCGGCCGGAGGTGGTGACCGAGCCGCTGCGGACCAGGATGCTGCCGCCGTCGTGGATACCCTCCACCGAGATGCCGTCGGCGAAGTCGCCTTCGGTGACCACCTCGTCGCTGTCCACCGTCGCCGACCGCGCATCGCGCACCACGATGCCGTGGGCGCTGGCGCCCGCCGTGGTCACCCGCCCGGCCTGGATGGACACTTCCCCGCCGGAAGCCGCGGCGTCGATGCCGATGGCGCCCTGCCCCCAGGTCTGGACCTCGTCGGCCAGCACGCGCGCGCCAGCGTAGCCGTAGGCGGCGATGCCATGGGCCTCCCGGCCAGTGGTGCCGACGTATCCGCTGTCGATATCCACGCTTGAGGCGCCACTGAAGCCCAGGATGCCCATGGACAGGTCGCCCGCGGTGAGCACTTCCCCGGCGCGCACCCGGATCGGTCCGTCGCCCTGGGCGGCGATGCCGAAGGCGCGGGTGCCGTCGGTGCTGGTGACCTCGGCCTCGACGCTGACGCCACCGCCGCCGCTGGTGGCCCAGATGCCGTGCCCGCCATCGCCATAGGTGTCCACCTCGCCGCTGGCGACGCTGACCGGGCCGCTGCCGGCGGCATTGGCATACAGGCCGATGCCGCGCACGCCATGGGTCTGGACCCGCTCGCTGACCAGCGTCACCGAGCCGGTGGAATTGCCCACGCCCCAGCCGGTCTCCGCCCCCACCCCGTATGCGTTGGGACCACGGGCGACCACCTCGCCGCTTTCCACGCGCACGCTGCCCAGCGCCGAGGACGCCCACACCCCGGCGCCAAACACGCCGGTCAGTACGCTGTGGTCCTGCACGTCGGCCGGCAGTTCGCCGTCGAAGCGCGACTCCACCGTGCCGGAGCGGATGTCGATGTCGCCGGTGTTGGAGATGCCGACCACGCCCTGCGCACCGGCGCCGGAGATGGTGACGTGGCCGCTGTCGATGCGGATGCTGCCGCCGGTGCGGACCAGGATGCCGTCGGCCCAGCGGCCGGCGGTGTCGATGCGGCCGGCGACCACGTCCACCGGCGTCGTGTCGTCCCAGGCATCGATGTACACGCCGCGCTCGAAGTCGCCGGTGGTCTGGCGCTCATCCACCCTGACCGTCTGGGCCATGGCCGGCACGAGCGCCGTTGCCAGGGCGGACATGGCCAGCGCACGCGCGGCCGTGCCGCTGCCGGTGCGGGTCTGCCGCGAGGCCAGTTCCGAGGCGACCACGAAGGCGCCCAGCGTGTGGTTCCACACTTTCGAATAGATGTGGTTCATCCCTTCCCCCCTGGTACTTCATGCCGGTGAGGTGGCGCCCGGCCACCGAGGCCGCCAACCCTGCCGCCGACGCCGGTGCCGGTCTTTGCCGGGCGCGGAAAAATCCTGAAAAGTTCTGACCGGCGCGCTAAAGTCCCGGGCCGGATCGCCGCAAAAACAGACAGTTGCCGGCGAAGGCACAGCCCTGGGGGGGGAGAGATGCCGCAAAACGGACGCAGGCACGGGCCACAGGGGGTGTGGCGCTTCGGCAACGCCGAGCTGCACGAGACCACCGGCCAGCTGCGTGTCGCCGGACAGCCGCAGGCGCTGGATCGCAGCAGCCTGCAGGTGCTGCGCCACCTGCTGGAGCATGCCGGGGAGGTGGTCACCAAGGACGAGCTGCTGGACGCCGGCTGGCCCGGCCGGGTGGTGGCCGAGAACTCGCTGGCCAAGGCCGTCAGCCGCCTGCGCGCGGCCCTCGGGGAGGCGGCCGGGATCCGCGCGGTCCACGGCTACGGCTACCGGCTGGCCTGTCCGGCCCGGTTCGAGCCGCAGACCGACGCTGCGCCGGGCGTCCCGGCGGCCCCGCAGCCGCAGGTCGGCGACATCCTGCCCGGGCCGGCGGCCTGGGAGCTGGTCCGGCCGCTGGGGCAGGGCAGCACCGGCATCACCTTCCTCGCCCGCTCGGCCGCGGCGGGGGAGCGGGTCCTCAAGCTCGCCCGCGACGAGAACGGGATCCGCGGCCTGCGGCGCGAGATCGCGCTGGCCCGCTACATCCGCCAGACGACCCCGGGCCAGCAGTGCGTGGCACCGGTACTGGACTGGAACCTGGAGGAGGCGCCCTGCTACCTGGAGCTGCCCTACTACCCGGACGGCAACCTGCACGACTGGGCCCTGGCACGCGGCGGCCTGGCCGCGATCGCGCCGGACACCCGGCTGGCGCTGTGCGTGGCCCTGTGCGAGACCGTGGCGGTGATCCACGACCTGGGCATCATCCACCGCGACCTGAAGCCGGAGAACCTCTATCCGGTGGCCGACGGTGACGGCTGGCGGGTGGTGGTGGCCGACCTGGGTGCCGGCGAGGCGGTGCTGCCACCGCAGCCGGGCGGGCCCATGCCGACCCTCGGCGCCAGCCCCGCCGGCAGCGCCCACAGCCCGGTCGCCGGCAGCCTGCTGTACATCGCCCCGGAGGTCATGGCCGGCGAGGTCCCGACCCAGCGCTCGGACCTGTACGCGCTGGGCGTGCTGGTGTTCCAGCTGATGGGCGCGGACCTGCGCGGCGCGCTGGCCCCGGGCTGGGAGGCGCGCATCGGCGACCCGCTGCTGTGCGGTGACATCGCCCGTGCCGCCGCGGTCGACCCGCGCCAGCGCACCCTCGACGCCCGGGCCCTGGCCCGCCACCTGCGCGAGCTGCCCCCGCGGCGGGCCGCGCGCCGGCGCGAGCGTGCCCGGGTCCGGCTGCAGCGGCTGGAGGCCTCGCGCCGCAGCCGCGAGCGCCGGCGGCGCCACTTCGGCCTGGCGGTGACGCTGTGCCTGGGCGTCGGCCTGGTCGCTACCGGGCTGATGTACCTGAAGACCGAACAGCGCCGGCAGCAGGCCGAGACCGCCATCGCCCAGCGCGAGGCGATGCTGGACTTCGTCACCCGCGACATCCTCGGCCAGGCCGACCCCTACGACAGCCGCAGCGCCGGCGCGGCCGGCGACGGCATCCGCGCGGCCGTGGACCGTGCCGCCCAGCGCGTGGACGGCCGCCTGCAGCACGATCCGCGCGCCGCCGCGGCCGTGCACGGCATGCTGGGCAGCATCTATTTCGCCCAGGACGCGCACCAGCGCGCGATCACCCACCTGGAGAAGGCCCGCACCTATGCCCTGGCGTCGGGCAATGAGGATCCCGGCGCGCTGGTGCGGATCGAGACCACCCTGTGCGACGTGCACCGCATCGGCCACCACCACGACGCGGCCGAGGAGGCGTGCGCCAGCGCCCTGGGCCACGCGCGCGAAGGCGGCACCGGCCAGCCGCTGGCCACGCTCAAGCTGGCCCAGCTGCGCGGCGAGCAGGGCCGCCACGCCGAAAGCCTGCAGCTGCTGCGGCCCCTGCTGGAAAGCCGCGCCCTGGGCGATGACCTGCGCCTCAACGGCGAGCTGCACTGGGCGCTGGGCCTGTCCGAACGCTCGCTGGGCGACTACCCCGCCGCGCGCGCCCATTTCGAGCGGCTGCTGGAGGTGGCCCAGGCCATGGGCGACGACAGCTCCTGGCTGGGCTGGGCCTACAACTCGCTGGGCAGCGTACTGGTGGAGACCGGCCAGTACGACAAGGCCGAATCCATGCTGCAGCGCGCGCGGGACGTGTTCGTGCGTACCCAGGGGCCGGACCAGATCGAAGCGCAGATGCCGCAGATCTGGCGCGCCGAGATCCGCCTGTTCCGCGGGCAGTGGGACGAGGCGGCCGTATTGCTGCGCGGCATCCGCCAGGCCTGGCAGGGCCGGCTGGCGCCGGACCATCCCCTGCAGCAGCGCGTGAACGCCAGCCTGGCCTGGGCCGATGCGATGGCCGGCCGCACCGCCGAGGCCACCGCGGCCCTGGCCGCGTTGCCCGCCGAGAACGGACGTCCCGCCGACCGCGTCGCCGGCTCCCGGACGCTGCGCTGGACCCGCGTGGCACTCGCCCTGGGGGACTCGCAGCGGGCCGCCGAGTTCCTGCAGCGGTTCGAGGACGACCTGCTGCCGGGCCTGCCCGAACAGCACCCGATGCGGGCCGAGGCCCGTTGCCTGCGCAGCCGCGCGGCCGCAGCCAATCCGGGCACTCGGGTGCAGGTCGCCGCGGGCTGCCGCCTGGTGGTGTCCACGGTGCCGGCCGAGGCAGCCCGCACGGCCACGGGCAGGCACCCGGCCGTGGTCGCGCCGCTGGTGCG
Source organism: Pseudoxanthomonas sp. (assembly GCA_052039535.1). GTDB lineage: Bacteria > Pseudomonadota > Gammaproteobacteria > Xanthomonadales > Xanthomonadaceae > Pseudoxanthomonas. The sequence goes on along the minus strand of JBQGEI010000079.1, from coordinate 14,377 downwards.
CTGAGCGCCGCTCAGGCCGGCTCGTCGGGAATCAGCAGGCTTTCCAGCCGCAGGATGCAGTCCTTGAGCTGCAGCTTGCGCTTCTTCAGCCGCTTGGCTTCCAGCTCGTCGGCGGCATTTGCAGCCAGCGCGGCGATGCGCTCGTCCAGCGCGCGATGCTGCTGGCGCAGCTGCGCCAGGTGCGAGGCCACTTCGGACGGGTCGTTGGTTTCCACCGGCCAAGCATAGCGCCAGCCGGTGGCGGCAGAGGGGCGGCGCGCGCCGGCAGCCCCCCGCGACCGCCGGTAGAATGGCCGGCTCATGAGCGCCGTCCTGCCCCTGCCCGAACCCGCCCCGCGCCGCGCCGACCCGCGCGTGGCCCAGCGCGAGCACGCCAAGCTGGCCAAGCGCCTGCGCCGCCAGGTCGGCCAGGCCATCGCCGACTACGCGATGATCGAGGACGGCGACAAGGTGATGGTCTGCCTGTCCGGCGGCAAGGACAGCTACACCCTGCTGGACGTGCTGCTGCAGCTCCAGAAGAAGGCGCCGGTGCGGTTCGAGCTGGTGGCGGTGAACCTGGACCAGAAGCAGCCCGGCTTTCCCGAGCACGTACTGCCCGACTACCTCCGCGCGCTGGGCGTGCCCTTCCACGTCATCGAGCAGGACACCTATTCGGTGGTCAGCCGGGTGATCCCGGAGGGCAAGACCATGTGCTCGCTGTGCTCGCGCCTGCGCCGCGGCGCGCTGTACGCGTATGCGGCCGCGCACGGTTTCACCAAGATCGCGCTGGGGCACCACCGCGACGACATGGTCGCGACCTTCTTCCTCAACCTGTTCCACCACGCCAGGCTCGGGGGCATGCCACCGAAGCTGCTGTCCGACGACGGCCAGCACGTGGTGATCCGCCCGCTGGCCTACGTGCGCGAGGCGGACATCGTGCAGTACGCCGCCGCGCGCCGGTTCCCGATCATCCCCTGCAACCTGTGCGGCAGCCAGGAGAACCTCCAGCGGCGCCAGGTGGGGCTGATGATGAAGCAGTGGGAGAAGGACTCCCCCGGCCGCATCGAGAGCATCGCCCGGGCGATGGCCGAGGTCCGGCCCTCGCAGCTGGCCGACCCGGTGCTGTTCGACTTCGCCGGGCTGGGCCACCGCGAGGGCGCCGCCCAGGCCGACGCCCATGCCTGGCTGGCGGGCGAGCCGCAGGTGGATGCCACCGGCGGGGAGCCGCGCCCGGCCTCCTGAATCCCACGGTCGCGCCCCGCTGCGACCCTCCCTGGTTTCCTGCACGGCACGCCGCCCGGGCCGCCGTCACGCATCGAGCAACCGCATGTTCTTCCGCAACCTCACGTTCTTCCGTTTCCCCGCCTCGCATGACTTCAGCCAGCTCGACGAGCTGCTGCCGGAGGCCGCGCTCAAGCCGGTCGGCCCGCTGGAGATGAACTCCAGCGGCTTCATCTCTCCGTTCGGCCGCGGCGAGGAGGTGCTCTCGCACCGCGTCGGCAACGCGATCTGGCTGGTGGTCGGCGCGCAGAACAAGATCCTGCCCGGTGCCGTGGTCAACGAGCTGCTGGCGCAGAAGGTGGCCGAGGTCGAGGACAAGGAGGGCCGCAAGCTTGGCGGCAAGGCGCGCAAGCGGCTCAAGGACGACCTGCTGCACGAGCTGCTGCCGCGCGCCTTCGTCAAGACCTCGCGTACCGACGCGCTGCTGGACCTGGAGCACGGCTTCCTGGCCGTGGACGCGTCCTCGCGCAAGGCCGCCGAGAACGTGGCCTCGGAAATCCGCCGCGCGCTCGGCAGCTTCCCGGCGATCCCGCCCAATGCCGAGGTGGCGCCGCGCGCCGTGCTGACCGGCTGGATCGCCGGCGAGGCCCTGCCCGAAGGCATGTCCCTGGGCGAGGAGTGCGAACTCAAGGACGCGATGGATGGCGGCGCGGTGGTCAAGGCCCAGCACCAGGAACTGGTCAGCGACGAGATCGCCAAGCACCTGGAGTCCGGCAAGCAGGTCACCAAGCTGGCGCTGAACCTGGACGACCACCTGTCCTTCGTGCTCGGCGAAGACCTGATCGTGCGCAAGCTGAAGTTCCTGGAAGGCGCCGTGGACGAGCTGGAGAACACCGAGCGCGACGACCTGCGCGCCGAGCTCGATGCGCGCTTCACCCTGATGGCGGGCGAGGCGCGGCGCCTGTTCCTGGTGCTGGAGTCGGCGCTGAAGCTCAGCAAGGCCGAGTGAGTCCGGCGGCGCACGGGGCGCCGGCCGCCGTGCGCGCACCCGCGTAGAATCGCGCCATGGCCGCACCGCTCCGCCGCTTCCTCACCCGCGCGCCGCAGCGCGTGGAACGCGACACGCTGGAACTGGCGCTCGCCGACGGCGGCAGCATCACCGTCCAGCGCGTGCGCGACCCGCGCGCGCGGCGGCTGAAACTCAGCGTGGACGAGCGCGGCGCGCGGCTGACCCTGCCGCCGCGCACCAGCCTGGTGGCCGGCGATCGCTTCCTCCACGAACACCGGCACTGGCTGGAGGCGCAACTGCTGCGCCACCGCCCGATGGACGACGCGGGACCGCTGGTGCCAGGTTCCACCACCCACCTGCCCCTGCGTGGACAGGAGGTCCCGCTGCACTGGTGCGAAGGCCGGTTCATGCGCATCGCACGCGATGCGGCGGGCATCCACGTGCAGCAGCCGGCGCGTGCCCCGGCCGCCGCCCTGTCCCGTGCCCTGCGCGCCTTCTACGAGGCCGAGGCGCGGGCGGACATCGGCCGCTGGCTGCCGGCCTACCTGCCCGGGCTGCCGCGCGCCCCGCGCCAGGTGCGGCTGAAGGTGATGTCCTCGCAATGGGGCTCGCTGGCTCCCGACGGCAGTGTGTCGCTGGACCTGGCGCTGGTGCTGGGGCGGCCGTCCGCGTTCGAGTACGTGCTGGTCCACGAGCTGTGCCATCTGCTGCAGGCCAACCACTCGCCGGCGTTCTGGCGGGAGGTCGAGCAACGCTTCCCGCACTGGCGCGACGAACGGGCCTGGTTCCATGCCGAGGGACGCCGGCTCAAAGCCCGGCTGCGCGGCCTGCTGACTGAGCGCCGGCCGGCTCCATACGCCGCCGGTCCCGGGTAAGGCGCCGGACCGCTAGGATGCAGCGGACCTTCAACCCGGAGCCGCCATGATCCAGACCTCGCGTACCGTCCTGTCCGTCGCCATGCTGGCGCTCCTGCTCGGGGCCTGCCAGCGGGAAGAGGCGGCGGCACCCGCCACCGGAGCGGCCCCGGCGCCAGACGCGCCGGCCGCATCGCCGGCGCCGGCAGCGCCCGCAGCGTCCGCCTCCGCCAATGCCTACTGCACCGGCGAGCCGGGCACCGCGCCCAGCGGCGAGCTGGTCGCGGGGCGCATCCCGGGGGCCGATGGCGATGGCAGCAAGGGCCTGTACGAGGGCCCGGTGTGGGACGGCCAGGCGCTGTATTTCTCCGACTTCCAGTTCAGCGACGGCTTCCCTTCCCGGATCCGCCGCCTGGGGGCGGACGGCAACCTGGCGACCGCGATCGAAGCCAGCGGCAGCAACGGCCTGGCGCTGGGCAGCGACGGCGCACTGGTGGCCGCCACCCATGACCGCAAGGAACTGTCGCGCTACGACCTGCGGGATGGTTCGCGCATCCGCATCGTCGGCCAGTTCGAGGGCCAGCCGTTCAATTCGCCCAACGACCTGGTGATCGGCGCCGACGGCACCATCTGGTTCACCGATCCGGACTTCCAGCGTGCGGCCGCGCCGGGCGGCCAGGCGAAGACCCGCGTGTACCGGGTGGCCACCGACGGAACCGTCGGCGTGGTCGACGACAGCATCGCCAATCCCAACGGCATCGCGCTGTCCCCGGACGGGCGCACCCTGTACGTGGCCGGCGGCGGCGAGCAGGGCGTGCTGCGCGCCTACCCCGTGGACGAGGCCGGCCAGGCCGGTCCCGGCCGCGACCTGGCCAGCACCGAGGTGCCCGACGGCATGGCCGTGGACTGCCTGGGCAACGTGTACCTGACCGAGCACACCCGCCAGCGCGTACGCGTGCTGTCGCCGCAGGGCGAGCCGCTGGCCACCATCAAGGTGGACGCCAACATCACCAATGCGGCCTTCGGGGGCGCGGACCGCCGCACCCTGTACCTGACCGGCGCCGGCGCGGTGTGGTCGATCGGCCTGGACGTGGCCGGCCTGCCGTACTGAGGCGCCGCGCATCGCCTGCCACCGGGGTGCCGCGGCGCGCCTCAGGGCGGGAAAAAGGAAAGCCCCGCCGGAGCGGGGCTTTCCTGTGTGGCACTTGCAGCCCGATCAGAACTTGTAGTTGATCGAGGCGGCCAGCACGTCGCCGACCACGTCGTACTTGCCGTTCACCAGGTTGCCGGTTTCCGAGGCCTTGGAGACGGTCGGATCGGAGGCGAAGATGTGCAGGTAGCCGAGGTTGAACTCCATGCGCTCGGACGGTGCGTAGCCCAGGCCCAGGGTCAGCCACTTGCGGGTGGTGTCCGGCACGCGCACGTCACGGTGGTCGGCGGTGGTCGGGGTCTGGTCGTAGGCCAGGCCGCCACGCAGGGTCACGGTGTCGCTGAGCTTGTAGTCGGCGCCGATCGAAGCGAACGTGGTGTCGCGGTAGTCGAAGTTCAGCACCGAATCGGCCTGGTTGGAGCCGTAGTCGATGGTCACCGAGTCGAACGCGGTGGACCACGCGGTGCGGGTCACGTCGGCCATCACCGTCCAGCGGTCGTTGACGTTGTGGGTCACGCTCACGGTGGCGGAGGCCGGCAGGGTCACGGTGGCCTTGCCGTCGGTGTCCACGAACCAGCCCGGGCGCGCCACGCCGAGGATCGCGGCGGCCTGCTGCGGCACCACGAAGGTGGCGTCGCCGCCGGTGATCTTGTGCTCCACCTTGGAGCGGTAGCTGAAGCCGATGTGGGTGTTGTCGTCCGGGCTGAACAGGCCGCCCACGGTCCAGCCCCAGGCGTTGTTGTCACCCTCGACCTTCAGGCTGCCGTCGGCGCTGCCCGGCGCGTAGCCCGGCACCCGCGAGGACGCCAGGATGGCGCCGAAGTCGATGGCGTTGCCCAGCTCGATGGTCATGTGCTCGAAGAACACGCTGCCGCCGAAGGAGACGTACGGATTGACGTCGTAGGAGAGCGCCAGGCCCAGGTCGACGACCTCCATCTCGGTCTTGGTGCCGCCGTAACGGCCGACCCAGTCGGAGTCGTACTCGGTCGCGAAGCCGTAGGGCACGCTCAGCGACAGGCCCAGGTGCGCCTGCTCGCCCACCGGGGTGTAGAAGTACGCGGCCGGGATCGCGGCGATCTTGCCGGCGTCGCCACCGTCGCCACCGCTGATCGCCGTGCCGGTGCCCGGGCCGCCCGGGCCGGCGTTGCGGCCGGAGCCGGTGAACTCGGCCGAGAAGCTGACCGCGCTCAGGTCCGCCTGCATCTGGCGGCCGTCCAGCTGGCGCATGCCGGCGGGGTTGTTGACGATGATCGAGGCGTCGCCAGCGGCGCTGCCAGAGCCGGCGAAGGCGCGACCGAGACCCTTGGCGCTGTTCTCCTTGAGCTGGAATGCGGCGGCATGGGCGTGGCCGCAGGCCAGCGCACCGGCGATGCCGAGGGCCAGCACGGAAATGCGGGTGAGGTTGTGGGCGTAATGCATGGTTGCGCTTTCTCCGGAAAGACGTTGTTGTTGTCTGTCAGCGCCGTGGACGTGCCCACCGGGCACATCCTGCATCGGGGACCCCCTCCCGACATACGACGCCGTACTGGCATCTAAGCATGGTTTTAACCCGAAAATAACGCTGCACTGCCGCAAAAGTCTGGGCCGTTCAGCGGACACGCTGGCCGCCGATCGGCGATATTGCCCGCATGTTCGTCTCCCTGCCGTCACGTCGCAAACCTTCCCCGCGCTGGGCCACGCCGCTGCTTTTCGCCGCCCTGTGGCTGGCGTTCCTGTGGATGCTCGGCCGTCCGGACGAGGCCCGCCGCAGCCTATGGCTGGCCTGGGGCGCGCTGGGGAGGGGCCTGGCCGGCGGCGACGCCTGGGGCGCGTGGCTCGATGCGCTGCGCGACGGCAGCGTCCTGCGGCTCTTCACCGCGCTGTTCCTGCACGCGGACTGGGCACACCTGCTGGGCAACCTGGTGTTCCTGCTCATTTTCGGCCTGCCGGCCGAGCGGGCCATGGGGCCGTGGCGCTTCCTCGGACTGTTCCTGGCTGGCGGGGCGATCGCCAACCTGGCCGCGGTGGTGGTGATCGACGACCCGCACCGGGCGGTGATCGGCGCCAGTGGCGCGGTGTCGGCGGTGATCGGTGCCTATCTGGCGCTGTTCCCCGGCGCGCGCCTGGGCGTGGTCCTGCCGCTGGGGCTGTTCCTGGAGTTCGTGCGTGCCCCGGCGTTCCTGCTGATCAGCATCTGGGCAGCGCTGCAGGTGGTGTTCGCCTACATCGGCCCGGCGTTTGGCGAGGTGGCATGGGCCGCGCACGTGGCCGGGTTCCTGTTCGGGGTGCTGTTCGCGCTGCTGGTCCGGGCCGGTATCGCACGCCGCATGCGCCGGCAGAAGGGCTACTGAGCGCACCGCGGGACTTGGAAAGCGGGCGGTCGCGCCCCATCCTGCAGCCACTGTCCCCGCAACGCCCCGTCATGTCCAAGCCGCTGTACAAGGTCACCTTCCTCAACCACGGAAAGGTCTACGAGCTGTATGCACGCCACGTGGGCGGCAGCTCGCTGTGGGGCTTTACCGAGGTGGGCGAGCTGGTATTCGACGTCCACGAGGGGCTGGTGGTGGACCCGACCGAGGAGCGGCTGCGCGACGAGTTCGGCAACACGCGCATGCTGCACCTGCCGATGCAGAGCATCGTCCGGGTGGAGGAAGTGGAGCGCAAAGGCCAGTCGGCGATCCGCGACGCGGCGACCGGGGAAAAGGTCGTCACCCCGTTCCCGTTGCCGGGCCGGCCTCCGCGCTGAAGCCGCCCGCCCGGAATCCCGGGCGGCGTGCTCAGCGGGGCGTGGCCGCCGGTGCCGACGGCAGCGACGGCCTGGCCGGTGCCGGCGGCTTCTTCAGGTCCGCCAGCGCCGCCGCGATCGGGGCGTCACCCGGCAGCGGCGAGCCGGCACGGTATCCGTCCTCCTCCTCGTCACCGCGCAGGTGGCCCGGCAACGTCGCCTCGGTCACGGCGCGCAGCGCGGTGGCCGGTGCCGGGCCCAGCAGTGCCGGGTCGGGCTTGAGCTCGACGTCCGGCACGATCCCGCTGGCCTGGATCGAGCGCCCGCTGGGCGTGTAATAGCGCGCCGTGGTCAGCTTGACCGAGTCGCCGTTGCCCAGCGGAAGCACGGTCTGCACCGACCCCTTGCCGAAGGTGCGGCTGCCGAGGATGCGCGCGCGGTCGTTGTCGCGCAGCGCACCGGCCAGCACCTCGGCGGCGCTGGCCGAGCCGGCGTCCACCAGCACCACCACCGGCGCGCCGCGCAGCCGGTCGCCGGCAGTGGCGTCGAAACGCGAATCGCTGGCCGGCACGCGGCCACGGGTGCTGACGATGGCGCCACTGTCCAGCAGTTCGTCGGCCACCTGCACCGCCGCGGTCAGCAGCCCACCGGGATTGCTGCGCAGGTCCAGCACCAGCCCGCGCAGGCTGCCGCCGGAGCTGGCCAGCAGCGCGTCCAGCTGCTGCCTGAAGTCGGTGCCGGTATCGGCCTGGAAGGTGCTGATCCGCACGTAGCCATAGCCGGGCTCGAGCATGCGGCTGCGCACGCTGGCCACGCGGATGGTCTCGCGCTTGATCGACACGTCGAATGGCCCCTCGCGCCCGTCCCGGACCAGGGTGATGACCACCATCGTCCCGGCGGCGCCGCGCAGCGGCTCCATGCCTTCGATCTGGGCGATCGGCTTGCCGTCGATGGCGACGATCACGTCGCCGGGGAGCACACCGGCGCGCGCCGCCGGGGTGCCGTCGATCGGCGCGACCACCTTCAAGGTGCGGTCCTGCTGCTGCAGCAGTTCCACGCCGATGCCCTCGTAGGCCCCACTGGTCTGCTCGTCGAAGGACTCGGCCGCGGCCTTGTCCAGATAGGTGCTGTGAGGGTCCAGGTCCAGCAGCAGGCCGCGGATGGCCGACTCCATCAGCGCCTTGTCCTCGACCGGATCGACGTAGGCTTCCTTGATCGCCCGGTACACCAGCACGTAGCGCTGGATCTCCGACAGCGGCACCTTCGAAGCGCTCGCATTGGCGGCATCGGGATCATCGGCGGCCGGCACTGGCGCGGTGTCGTCCGCCCGCTCCTCCGGCGCACCGGCGCCGGTGTCTTCGCCGTTGGCCGGCGGCTGTGCCGGCGCGGATTCGGCGGCAGGAACGGGTGCGACCGCTTCCGGCGCCGGAGACTGCCGCGGCGGCTCCTGGGCCATGCCCGACAGCGGCATGCCGACAAGCAGCAGGAGGGGCAGCAGGACGGGGGTGCGACGCATCGACGGCTCCGGACGCGCGGACGGTGCGCGTGGCCCGATTATGCTGCAACACGGCGTAAATGCCGCTTGAACCGCGCCTCAGCGGCGCTGCAGCCAGCCGCCCGGATCCACCGGCCGGCCGTCGCGCCGCAGCTCGAAGTACAGCGCAGGCCGTCCATGCCCGCCCGAACTGCCGACCTTCGCCACCGCATCGCCCTTGCGCACGCGGTCGCCGACATCGCGCAGCAGCGAGTCGTTGTGCTCGTCCAGGCTCATGTAGCCGTTGCCGTGGTCCAGGATCAGGATCAGGCCGTAACCGGTCATCCATTCGGAGAACACCACCGTGCCGTCGGCCACCGCGGTCACCGGTGCGCCGGCCGCCGCACCGATCAGTACGCCGCTGCTGGTGCGCCCGTCAGGCAGGCGGCCACCGAACCGGGCCAGCAGGTCGCCGCTGGCCGGCCAGCCCATGCCGCCGACCTTCGGCGGTGGCGCGGCGGTGGCCACCGGGCCACGCGGCGCCGTTCCGCCGCTGCGCGAGGGCGCCTGCGACTTCTGCGCCTGCTCGCGCGCCCGCTTCTCCGCCGCCCGCTTCTCCGCCGCCCGCTTCTCGGCCGCCGCGCGCGCCGCGGCGGCGCGCAGGTTCTTCAGCAGTTGCTCCAGGGACCTCGCATCCTGGCCGAGGGCCTTCTCCCGCGCCTGGCGGTCCTGGTAGCGGCTGTCCAGCTCGCTGACCACCGCGGCGCGCTGGCTGCGGTCGCGCTGCAGCGTGGCCAGCTGCTCGCGCTGGCCGGCGCGCAAGGTTTCCAGTTCCGTGCGGCGTCGCGCGATGCCCTCTTCCACGCCAGCCAGCTCCGCCAGCGAGGCGGACAGGGCCTGCACCTGGCGGGCGTGTTCGCGCTGGGCATAACGGTGGTAGGCCAGCGCACGCTGGGCGTCGGCGGCCCGGTCCTGAGCCAGCAGCAACTTCAGCGGCGCCTGGCCGCCCAGCTGGTAGGAGGCGCGCAGCAGCGCCGCCAGGCGCTCGCGTGCCTGGTCCTGCTGGCGCGCCAGGGCGTCGCGCCGGCGCTCGAGCTCGGCCAGTGCCTGCGCTTCGCGCTGCAGGGCCGCTTCGGTTTCGGCCAGTTCGCGGGCGCTGCGCCCGAGCTGCTCGTCGGCCCGGCGCAGGCGCTGGGCGGCATCGCCGCGCTGGCCTTCCAGCTTGCGCCGCTCGCGTCCGATCTCCTGCAGCTCGGCGCGCACCTTGCGCAGTTCCCGCTCGGCGGTGTTCGGATCGCGGCGCTCCTGCGCGGGCGAGGCGACGCTGGCGCCCACCAGCAGCCCGGTCAGCAGCAGGACGCGCCACCTCCCGGGGGGCCGGGCGTCCGTGCCGGGGAGCTGGCGATGCACGCGCGATTGGGGCACGCCGTAGGATCCAGTGACTTCAGACAGGTGCGGATTGTAGCCAAGCGTGCTCCCATGCTGCGTACAGACGCCCACAGGAGGCCCGACATGGCCCGTTCCCGCTTTCCGGCTATCACCCTGACCCTGCTGCTGGCCGCCACGCCCGCCTGGGCCGCCGAGGACATCAGCAAGGTCAATGGCGGCATCGAGGTATCGGCCGGCACGCCGTACGGCGAGCTGGATACGGTCAACGGCAGCATCACCATCGGCGAGCGCGCCCAGACCGGCGATGCCAGCACCGTCAACGGCAGCATCAAGGTCGCATCCGGGGCACGGGTCGGCGACCTGGACACGGTGAATGGTGCGATCCGCCTGGAGCGCGAGGTGGCCGCCGGTGGCTCCATCAGCACCGTCAACGGCAGCGTGTTCGCGGACCGCGGCAGCGTAGTGGCCGGCGACGTGGAGACCGTCAATGGCGCCATCGGACTGGTCCAGACCCAGGTCGGTGGCAACGTGCGCACCGTCAACGGCGATGTGACCGTCGGTGTCGGGTCGCTGGTCAAGGGCGGGCTGACCGTCAGCCGCGCCACCGGATGGTTCCAGACCACGCCCAAGCGAAAGCCGCGGGTGGTGATCGGCCCGCGTGCGGTGGTCGAAGGCCCGCTGGTGTTCGAGCGCGAGGTGCGCCTGTACGTGCATTCCAGCGCACGCACCGGCACGATCACCGGCGCCGAGCCGGTCGCCTTCGATGGTGATACCGCGCCGGAGGAATGAGCAACCAGGCGCGCCGGCAGCCCGGTGCGCTTGCTTATAGAATCGGGACTCCGCTGTCCGCTACGGAGTTCCGATGTTCCGCAAAACCCTGACCGGCGTCACCGTCGGTGCGCTGCTGATGGCCGGCTGCGGCAGGCAGGCCGAAGCGCCCGCCCCCACCGCCCCCGACGCCGCGGCCACAGTGCCCGCGCCGACCTCGGACCACGCCTTCGAGCCGGCCATCACCGCGGCCGATTTCGCCGAACTCACCCGCACCCTGGCCTCCGACGAGTTCGAGGGCCGTGGCCCGGGTTCGACCGGCGAGGAGCGCACGGTGGAGTACATCCGCGCGCAGATGCAACGCATCGGGCTGCAGCCCGGCAACGGCGACAGCTACTTCCAGGAAGTGCCGATGGTGGAGACCACCGCCAGCACCGCGACGCGGCTGAAGATCAGCGGCGGCGGCAAGGATGTGGACCTGGCCTTCGGCGAGGACATGGTGGTCGGAACCCGTAGCGGCGAGACCAAGGTGTCGGTCCGAGAAAGCGAGATGGTGTTCGTCGGCTATGGCGTGGACGCTCCGGAGCGGCAGTGGAACGACTACGCCGGGCAGGACTGGACAGGCAAGACGGTGGTGATCTTCGTCAACGACCCGGGTTTCCACGCCAATGACGAGACGCTGTTCGACGGCCGCAAGATGACCTACTACGGCCGCTGGACCTACAAGTTCGAGGAGGCGGCACGCAAGGGCGCGGCCGCGGCGCTGATCGTGCACGACACCGCCGGTGCCAGCTATGGCTGGGACGTGGTGAAGAACTCCTGGTCCGGCCCCCAGTACGACCTGCCGCCGTCGGATGATCCGGAGCCGCGCCTGCCGGTGCAGGGCTGGCTGACCGCCGACGCCGCCCGCGAGCTGTTCGCCGGTGCGGGCCTGGACCTGGACGAGGCTTACCGCATGGCCGGCAAGGCCGGCTTCAAGCCCGTGCCGCTCAAGGCCCGGCTGTCGGTGGACCTGGAAAGCACCATCAGCCAGGGCACCTCGCGCAACGTGGTCGGCGTGCTGCCGGGCACCAGCCGTGCGGACGAGGCAGTGCTCTACCTGGCCCACTGGGACCACCTCGGCAAGCACGAGGGCGAGGACGGCGAGGACACGATCTACAACGGCGCGATCGACAACGCCACCGGCGTGGCGGGCATCCTGGAGATCGCCGAGGCGTTCGCCAGCCAGGAGCAGCGCCCGGAGCGCTCGGTCGTGTTCCTGGCGGTGACCCTGGAGGAGTCCGGGCTGCTGGGTTCCAAGTACTACGTCGCCCACCCGACCTTCCCGCTGGAGAAGATCGCCGGCGTGGTCAACCTCGATGCGATGTCCGTGGCCGGGCGCTCGCGTGACTTCGTGGTCACCGGCTTCGGCAACTCCGAACTGGAAGACCTGCTCAAGCCGATCGCCGAAGCCCAGGGCCGGCGCCTGGAGGGCGAGGCCTCGGTGCAGAGCGGCTTCTACTTCCGCTCCGACCACTTCAATTTCGCCAAGGCGGGCGTGCCGGCGTTGTACGCGAAGGGCGGCGGCGACCTGGTCGATGGCGGCAGGGAGGCGGGCAAGGCGGCGGCCGAGGCCTATGCGGGCAACTACCACGCACCGTCGGACGAGTTCGATCCGTCGTGGAAGCTCGATGGCGTGGTCGAGGACCTGGAGGCGCTGCACGCCGTGGGCAGCGAGCTGGCTGGCGGCGACCGCTGGCCGAACTGGTACGAAGGCAACCCCTTCAAGGCCGCGCGCGACCGGATGATGCAGGCGCGCCAGCCCGCCACCGCGCAGTAAGCAGGCGGGCAAAAGGAAAGGCCGGTCGCGCATGCGGCCGGCCTTTCGTGTCTGTGCCCTTCGTGCAGGTTCGCAATGCCGCGGCGGGAGTCAGCGGGGCGACGTGCCCTGCGCGGCTGACGCGACACGCTCCACCTCGCGCATGACACGCAGCAGGTTGCCGCCCCAGATCTTCTCCACGTCCTGCTCGCTGTAGCCCGCATCGAGCAAGGCCTGGGTGATCCTCGGAAGGTGCGTGACGTCTTCCAGCCCGTCGACCCCACCGCCGCCATCCCAGTCGGCACCGATTCCAACGTGATCCACTCCGGCCACCTCGAGGATGTGCAGCAGATGGCGCATGTAGTCGTCGAAGGTCGCCTTGCGCACCGGATGCCGCGCGTCGATCTGGGCTTCCGCGGCCAGCCACGCCAGCACGCCAGCCTCGTCCAGGGTGTCGTACCCACCGAGTCTGGCCTCGAGCGCGTCCAGCTCGCGCCGACGTTCGGCGCTCTCCGCCACGGGCACCAGATAGCCGCCGTAGGCATTGACCTGCAACACCCCGCCACGCGCCGCCAGCCGCCGGATTCGGGCATCGTCGATGTTGCGCGGGTGGTCGTACAGCGCCTTGGCCCCGCTGTGGGACAACACGATCGGCGCGCGCGACAGCTCCAGCAGTTGGTCGAACACCGCGTCGCTGGCATGCGATGCGTCGAGCACGATGCCGAGCCGGTTCGCATCGGCGACCAGCGCCTTGCCGGCCGGGCTGAGCCCGTTCCATTCCGGCGCGGTGTTGGACGAATCACCGAACTCGTTGTTGCGCACGTGGGTAACGCCCAGCATCCGCAGCCCAAGCCGGTGGTAGACCTTCAGGAGCCCGGGGTCCGCGGCCAGCGGTGAGGCGTTCTCCATCGCGATGTAGACGACCCGCTTGCCAGCCGCGGCGATGTCCACGGCATCATCGGCGCGGTAGGCGATCGCAAGATCCTGCGGATGAGCCGCCACCGTCTCGCGGATCTCGGTCAACCGGACCAGTCCGTGCTCCTGCGCCCTGAGGTTGTCGCGGGGCGAACGGTCGCCCTGCCCGGTGTAGATGACCCAGAACCCGCCATCAAGCCCACCGTCGCGCATGCGAGGCAGGTCCACCTGGGAGAACGCACCCCATGTGCTGTGGTCAGCCTGGATCTCCCAGCCCGCGCGGGCAAAGTTGGCAGGGGTATCAAGATGACTGTCCAGGACCAGGATCCGCTCGTGGAGGCTGGCGGCGCGTGCGCCGACGGCCGGTGCGTCGGCCGCCCAGGCGGCAACGGGGGAAACCGAAACAAGGAGGACCAGCAGGCAGGCTGCGCGCAACGTCGCGACTCCAATCAGGATTGTGTCCTGATTGTTGGCGATTTCCGGAGCTGACGATAGGTAGGTAGGACCGACGCCTGTTCCTCCTCGTACAAGCGATCGCCCGTCCTGTTCTGAACATCGACGGTAAGCCTTGGCAGGCGAAGTTGCTCCGTTCCCTTCACGAACGATCGAGGGGCATGGTCACCACGGTGCGCTTCAGCCCGAGTCCGGGATGCATGTCGCTTCCTTCAGGCCTGTATTCGCCGGCATCAGCCTCCCAGGCTGTCGGTGTCGCGATGCCCCGCGTTCGCCAGACTGACCGTTGCCTGCCCGGGCTTTGTTGCACGCTGGGGCTACGCGGCGCGGATGACGCGCGCGCGTTGACGGACGCCTTTTCGCCCCGCAACGCGTGCGCAGGCCTTCGGCTCGCTGCTCTGTCGGGCGCGGGCACGCCTGGTTCGTACGCGGCGGCCGGCCCTGCAGGTACGGTGGCTTGGGGCGATGACGCGCTCGGTGCACGCCGGGGCATGCCTGTGGCCCGTGGGGCGCTGCGGTGTCTTTCGGACGCGCACAAAGAAGAAGCCCCCAGCGTGTGCTGGGGGCTTCCGGGATAAAACCCTGGCGATGACCTACTCTCGCATGGGAAACCCACACTACCATCGGCGCTGTTGCGTTTCACTTCCGAGTTCGGGATGGGAT
>JBQGEI010000078.1:0-17327 GCA_052039535.1 Pseudoxanthomonas sp. | reverse complement strand
GGTATGCACCGCGTAGGCGAAGTCCAGCGCGGTGGAATTGCGCGGCAGCGCCAGGATCCGCCCCTTGGGCGTGAACAGGTAGACCTCGTCCGGGAACAGGTCGACCTTGACGTTCTCCAGGAACTCCAGCGACGAGCCGGCGGCGCGCTGCGATTCGATCAGCTCCACGATCCAGGCATGCGCCCGGCTCTGCGCGCTGTTGGGGCTGTCCCCGCCATGCTTGTAGGTCCAGTGCGCCGCGATGCCGCGCTCGGCGATCAGGTCCATCTCCTCGGTGCGGATCTGGACCTCGATCGGCGAGCCATAGGGCCCGAACAGCACCGTGTGCAGCGACTGGTAGCCGTTGGCCTTGGGGATGGCGATGAAGTCGCGGAAGCGGCCGTCCAGCGGCTTGAACTGGGCATGCACGGCGCCCAGCGCGCGATAGCAGTCCGAGACGCTGCGCACCACGACACGGAAGCCGAACACGTCCATCACCTGGTCGAAGCTTTTGCCCTCGCCCTGCATCTTGTTGTAGATGCTCCACGGGGTTTTGATCCGGCTCACCAGGCGGTGTTCGAGGCCTTCCCGCGCCAGGCCCTGCGACAGCTGCACCTCGACCTGGGCCATCGACTCGCGCCGCACCACCGGCTGGCTGCGGATGTGTTTTTCGATGATCGCGTGGCGCCACTGGTGCAGCGCCCGGAAGCCGAGGTTCTGCAGCTCCGACTTGACCAGGCTCATGCCCAGCCGCTGGGCGATCGGGGCGTAGATCTCCAGGGTCTCGCGGGCGATGCGCACCCGCGCATCGCGCCCCTGCGCACCCAGGGTGCGCATGTTGTGGAGCCGGTCGGCGAGCTTGATCATGATCACGCGCAGGTCGCGCGACATCGCCAGCAGCATCTTGCGGAAGCTCTCGGCGGCCGCTTCCTGGCGGTCGCGGAACTTCAGTTTGTCGAGCTTGGTGACCCCGTCCACCAGCTCGGCCACGTCCTCGCCGAAGCGCGAGGCCAGCTCCTCGCGGGTCAGCGGGGTGTCCTCGATCGTGTCGTGCAGGATCGCCGCCACCAGGGTTTCCACGTCCAGGCCGAGCTCGGCCAGGACCGCGGCCACCGCCACCGGATGGGTGATGTAGGGCTCGCCGGACTTGCGGGTCTGGCCGGCATGCGCATTGGCGCCCACGCGCCAGGCCTCGCGCAGCAGCGGCAGCTGTTCGCGCGGCAGGTACGAGGCGACCCGTTCCAGCTCGAGGACGTAGTCGGGCACCGGCTCGCCGATGGACGGCGTCGCGGTGGCGACTGCCTGGGCTGATGGGCCTGGGTTCATGCGGGGAAGCCTATGCCAGCGGGCCTGCGCCGGCAAACCTTGCGCGGCGCCGGCCGGCGTGCATCGAAGGCATCCGGTTCATCCCTGGCGCCAGGCGCGTTCCACGCCGGGCAGCGCATCGAGCTTGCCCAGCAGGGTGGAGAGCTGGCCGTAGTCGCCCACCCGCAGGCGCATCCGCAGCTGCACCCGGCCGTCGGCATGGAGCTCGCTGCGGATGTCCGCCACGTGCGCGTCCTCCTGCGCGACCAGGGTGGTCACGTCCTTCAGCAGCCATTTGCGGTCCACGCCACGCACCGCCACGTCCACCTCGTAGCCCCCGCCGCCGCCGCCCCATTCCACCGGGAGCACGCGCTGGGGATGGGTGGCCGCCAGGCGCGCGAACGAGGCGCAGCCGCTGCGGTGGACCGTGACCCCGCGCGCCCGGGTCAGGTACCCGGCGATCGGCTCGCCCGGCACCGGCTGGCAGCATCGCGCCAGCTGCACCAGCAGGTTGCCGACGCCCTGCACGGTGAACCCGGGCCGGTTGCGTTCCCGCGCGTGGCGGCTGGAGGGGCGCGGCGGGGCCGGGACCGGCTCGGCGGCCCGTTCCAGCTCGTGCAGGGCACGGCCGACCTGGTGCGGGCCGACGTCGCCCAGCGCCACCTGGATGTAGAGGTCGTCCACGGTTTCGGCGTGGAACTTCCTGGCCACCGGCGCCAGGTCCGCCGCATGCAGCCCCAGGCGCTTGAGCTCGCGCTCCAGCATCTCGCGGCCGGCCTGGACGTTGCGCGAGCGGTCCAGCTTGTGGAACCACGCGCCCACCTGGCCGCGCGAGCGGCCGCTGGCGAGGAAACCGTTGGAGGGCAGCAGCCAGTCGCGCTTGGGGTCGGGCTCCTTGGCGGTCAGGATCTCGACCTTGTCGCCACTGCGCAGGCGGTAGCCCAGAGGCACGATGCGGCCGTTCACCTTGGCCCCGCGGTAGCGGTGCCCGACCATGGTGTGCACGTGGTAGGCGAAATCCAGCGGCGTGGCGCCCCGCGGCAGGTCGATGACCTCGCCCTTCGGGGTGAGCGCGTACACCCGCTCCTCCACCAGCTCCGCATCCAGCGCCGCGGCCAGGCCCTCGTCGCGGTTCTCGGAGGCCTGTTCCAGCAGCTGCCGCATCCAGGCGATCTTGCGCTCGAACGCACGTCCGGCGCCCTTGCCCGCGGCGCTGCCGCCGGTTTCCTTGTAGCGCCAGTGCGCGGCCACGCCCAGCTCGGCCTGTTCGTGCATGTCGCGCGTGCGGATCTGCACCTCCAGCGTACGACCTTCCGGGCCGACCACCGCGGTATGCAACGACGCGTAGCCGTTGGGCTTGGGCCGGGCGATGTAGTCGTCGAACTCGCCCGGCACCGGCGCCCACAGCGAATGGACCACGCCCAGCGCCGCGTAGCAGGCGGCCACGTCCTCGACCATCACCCGCACCGCGCGCAGGTCGTAGAGCTTGTCCAGCGGCAGGTGCTTCTTCCGCATCTTCCGCCAGATGCTGTAGATGTGCTTGGAGCGCCCGCTGATGTCCGCCTCCAGCCCCTGCGCGGACAGTGCCCGGCCCAGCTGCGTCTTGACCGCGACGATGTAGCGTTCGCGGTCGCTGCGGCTCTCGTCCAGCTCGCGGGCGATGTGGCGGTAGGTGTCCGGCTCCAGGAAGCGGAATGCCAGGTCCTCCAGCTCCCATTTCAGCTGCCAGATACCCAGGCGGTTGGCCAGCGGCGCATGGATGTCGCGGGTCAGCTGCGCCAGCGCGCGCCGTTCGGCATCCGCCAGGTGCTGGGAGGCGCGCATCCTCGCCAGTTGCCGCGACAGCAGCACCGGAACCACCCGCAGGTCCTGGATGATCGCCAGCAGCAGCCGGCGCAGGCCCTCGCCGTTGCGTCCGGCCTCGCGCCCGGCATGCAGCGCCCAGACCTGGTCGGCCGCGTCCTGCCCATCGAGCAGCCCGGCCACGGCCGGCCACTGTGCGCAGACGTGGGCGGCGGCCGCGGCGCGCAGGCCGGGCAGGTCGAACAGCAGCGCAGCCGCCAGCGCCGGTTCGTCGGCGTCCAGCTGCACCAGGGTGCGCAGGGTGTCGGCGATCACCGGCCACGGCATCGAGGTTTCATGGCCCGTGCCCGGGGCGTCCCAGGCCTCCGCCAGCGCCCCACGCAACGGTGCCGGCAACCTGGCGGCGGCCGGGTCGCGCATCAATGCGTGCAGTCCGTCGATGGGGGGGCGCGACAAGGCCGTTCCGGCGCGTGGTGTTGTGACTACACTAGCGAGCAACACACCGGAGGAACAAGCCATGCCGCAGCTCCCTCGCCTCTCCTGGCCCAGGCGCGCGACGACGCTGCTGGGCGTCTTCCTGGCGCTGTCGCTGTCGGCCGGCGCCGCACTGGCCCAGGAGTCAGCCGGGCTGCGCGGACAGATGGGCGCCGAGGCGTTCAAGGCCGCGGGCCTGGACAAGCTCAGCGCCAGCGAGCTGGCCGCGCTGGAAGCGTGGTTCCAGCAGCGGCTCGCCGGTTCACCGGCAGCCGCGCCGGCGGTGCCGCAATCGCCGGTGGCCGCCCCCGCCCCGGCCTTGGCCAGCGCGCCGGCCGCCGCCGTGGATGCGGCCGAGCTGGAACGGATTCGCGAACAGGCCCGTGAGGAAGGACGCCGCGAGGTGCGCGAGGACAGCCGTGGCTTCTTCGACTTCGGATCCTCCGAGCCGATCACCAGCACCCTGGTGGGCGAGTTCCGCGGGTTCGCCAAGGGCAGGCAGTACACCCTCGCCAACGGCCAGGTCTGGGAGCAGATCGAGCCGGCCCGGCTGGACGGGGTGCGCAAGCAGGACCCGAAGGTCACGATCAAGCCGGGCCTGCTGAACGTATGGTTCCTGCGGATCGACGGCTACAACACCCCCGCCAAGGTGCGGCGCGTGCGCTGAACGCCGCAGCATACCCGCAAAGGACACGGCCGCCCTCCGGCGGCCGTGTTCGCATCGGGACGACGCAGCTGCTCACTCCAGCAGCGAGCGCAGCATCCAGGCGTACTTCTCGTGGGTCTGGAGGCGCTGGGTGAGCAGGTCCACGGTCGGGTCGTCGCCGGCATCGTCGGCGGTCTTGAGCACCGCGCGCGCGGTGCGGCACACCGCCTCGTTGCCCTCGACCAGCTGCTGCACCATGCCCTTCCAGTCCGGCACGCCACGGGCGCCCTCCTCCTCCCGGATCGAGGTCAGGGCGGTGAACTCCGCATAGGAACCCGGTGCGTTGAAGCCCAGCGCGCGGGTGCGTTCGGCGATCTCGTCCAGCGCTGTCCACTGCTCGGTGTACTGGGTCTCGAACATGACGTGCAGCGAGTTGAACATCGGCCCGGTCACGTTCCAGTGGAAATTATGGGTCTTGAGGTAGAGGGTGAACGCATCCGCCAGGAACCGCGCCAGCCCCTCGGCGATCTCCTTGCGGTCCTCGGCCTCGATGCCGATCTGGATGCGCGAGGTCGACGCATCCTGCTCGATCTTGCCGGCCTTGGGCGCGCGGGTGGTGGACGGGTTGGTCTTGGCGGGCTTGGCCGTTGCCATGGGTTTGCTCCTTGGGCGTGGGTCCACGGGATGGGAAGGGACTGTCAGAATAGACACTAACCCCCGCTGCGTTACGCACGTTTTCACACGGCACCATTGATGGAATCGATCCCCGCGGACCTGCGCAAGGCCCTTGAAACCGGTCGCGGCGCGATCAGCCAGGCCCTCGGCCGCGACCGCGGCCGGCTGCATGGACTGTGGTCGCGCTGGCGCGCCGCCCCGGCCGACGCGGCGTTGCAGGCGCGCTTCGAGCAGGCCCTGGCCGCATCGGTCCAGCAGCGCCGTGCGCGCGCCGAATCCATGCCCTTGATCAGCCTCGACCCGGCGCTGCCGATCACTGCCGAGGCCGAGCGCATCGTCGCGCTGATCCGCGAACATCCGGTGGTCGTGGTCGCCGGCGAAACCGGCTCGGGCAAGACCACGCAGCTGCCCAAGCTGTGCCTGGCGGCGGGCCGCGGCGTGGCCGGCACCATTGGCTGCACCCAGCCGCGGCGGATCGCCGCCCGCGCGGTGGCCACGCGCGTGGCCGAAGAGCTGAAGACCCCGCCCGGCGGCCTGGTCGGCTACCAGGTGCGCTTCACCGACAACGTCGGGCCGGACACCCGCATCAAGTTCATGACCGACGGCATCCTGCTGGCGGAGATCGCCTCGGACCGCTGGCTGTCCGGGTACGACACGATCATCGTGGACGAGGCGCACGAGCGCAGCCTCAACATCGATTTCCTGCTCGGCTATCTCAAGCAGCTGCTGCGCCGGCGCCCGGACCTGAAGCTGATCGTGACCTCCGCGACGATCGACACCGCGCGTTTCTCGCGGCATTTCGACGATGCACCGGTGGTCGAGGTGGCCGGGCGCACGTTCCCGGTGGAGGTGCGCTACCGGCCACCGGAGGCCCTGGACGCGGAGCCGGATGCACCGGCAGCGCCCACACGCCCCGGCGCCCGCGGCCGTCCGCGGCCCGAGCGCGACGCCGATCCCCTGTCCGCGATCACCGCCGCGGTGGACGAGATCACCGCCTCCGACCCCCGCGGCGACGTGCTGGTGTTCCTGCCGGGCGAACGCGAGATCCGCGACCTGCACCGCGCCCTTGAGAAGCGGCAGTACCGCGCGACCGAGGTCCTGCCGCTGTACGCGCGGCTGTCGGTCAGGGACCAGGACCGGGTGTTCAATCCCGGCCCGCAGCGACGCATCGTGCTGGCCACCAACGTCGCCGAGACCTCGCTGACGGTGCCGCGGATCCGCTACGTGGTCGACCCGGGGGATGCGCGGATCAAGCGCTACAGCCCGCGCTCGAAGATCGACCGGCTGCACGTGGAGCCGATCAGCCAGGCCAGCGCCAACCAGCGCAAGGGCCGCTGCGGCCGCGTCTCCGAGGGCGTGTGCTACCGGCTGTATTCCGAGGCCGACTTCCTCGCGCGGCCTGAGTTCACCGATCCGGAAATCCGGCGCTCGAGCCTGGCGGGGGTGATCCTGCGCATGCTGCACCTGGGCCTGGACCGGATCGAGGGCGGCGGTGGCCCCCGTGGCCGGCGCGACACCCCGGCCCGCGACTCGGCGCGGATCATCGAGAACTTCCCGTTCCTCGAACCGCCCGACGAGCGCGCGGTCGCCGATGGCTGGCAGCAGCTGGCCGAGCTCGGCGCGATCGAGGAAACCGCCGACGGTCAGCGCCGGCTGACCGCCATCGGCCGGCAGATGGCGCGCCTGCCGGTGGACGTGAAGCTCTCGCGGATGCTGGTGGCCGCGCAGGCCCACGGCTGCCTGCGGGCGATGTTGCCTATCGCCGCGTTCCTCGGCGTGCAGGATCCGCGCGAGCGCCCGCCGGAGGCCCGCGCGGCCGCCGACAACGCGCATGCGCAGTTCGCCGATGCGCGCTCGGAGTTCGTCGGCATCCTGCGCATCTG
Source organism: Pseudoxanthomonas sp. (assembly GCA_052039535.1). GTDB lineage: Bacteria > Pseudomonadota > Gammaproteobacteria > Xanthomonadales > Xanthomonadaceae > Pseudoxanthomonas. Next base: position 10,562 of record JBQGEI010000078.1, on the reverse strand, counting down.
GCAGGCCTATGACGAGGCCCATGGCCAGCTGACACAGTCCAGGTTGCGGGACTGGTGCGGCAAGCGCTTCCTGGGCTTCCTGCGCATGCGCGAGTGGCGCGAGCTGCATCGACAGCTCAAGCTGCTGTGCGCCGAGCTGGGCTGGACCGAGGAGGATCCGGGCCAGTCGCTGGAGCCCCTGCTGGCCGGCTCGCCGGCCGGCGAGGCGCGCGAGGCGCCGGCTCGCCCCAGCCGCGGCGAGCTGCACCGCGCCGCGCGCCTGGCCCGCGAGGGCAAGGCGCCCGCCGCGCCTGCCGTGCCGGTGGCCACCGGCAGCGTGCCCGCCGCGGTGGCGGACACCGCCAGCCGCGACAGCCAGCGCCCGCGCGCCGCGGCCTACCAGGCCCTGCACCGCGCCCTGATCGCCGGCCTGCCGACCCAGCTGGGCCACCGCACCGAGAAGGGGGATTACCAGGCGCCGCGCCAGCGCCGCTTCCAGCTGTTCCCGGCATCGCCGCTGGCCAGGAAGCCGCCGCCTTGGGTGCTGGTGGCGACCCTGCTGGACACCCAGAAGGTCTGGGGCCTGACCGCCGCGGCGATCGAACCGGACTGGGCCATCGCCGAGCTTCCGTCGCTGCTGGCACGCAAACACTTCGACCCACGCTGGTCGCGCGCGCAGGGCAACGTGCTGGCCTCCGAGCAGATCAGCCTGTTCGGCCTGGTGCTGGCGCCCAAGCGCCCCGTGCACTACGGCCGCATCGACCCGGCGGGCGCGCACGAGCTGTTCGTGCGCCAGGGCCTGGTCACCGGCGAGATCGACGCCCGGACCTCGTTCCTGGCGGCCAACCTCGCCACCCTGGAGCAGGCGCGCGAGGAGGAAGCCAAGCTGCGCCGCGCCGGCCTGGTCGCCGACGAGGGCTGGCAGGCGCGCTGGTACCTGGACCGGATTCCCGGCGAGATCCACTCGGCCACGGCGCTGGATACGTGGTACCGCGGCCTGGCCCAGGAGCGGAAGCTGGCGCTGCGCTGGTCGGCCACCGACCTGCTGCCCGGGGAAGGCCAGCAGGGCGACCTGTACCCGAAGTACTTCCCGCTGGGCGACGCACGCCTGCCGCTGCATTACCGCTTCGAGCCGGGCGCGGCCGACGACGGCGTCACCCTCGAGGTCCCGCTGCCCCTGCTGAACGCGCTGGATCCAGCGCGGCTGTCATGGCTGGCGCCGGGCTTGGTGGCGGACAAGGCTGCCGGACTGATCCGCTCCCTGCCCAAGGCCCTGCGCCGCAACTACGTCCCGGCACCGGATTTCGCCCGCGCCTTCGCCGAGGCCTTCGCCGCACCCTCCGCCGATTCGCTCCCAGGCGAACTGGCGCGCTTCCTCACCCGCACGACCGGCAGTGCGGTGACCGCGCTGGACTTCGACGAGTCGGCACTGGAGCCGCACCTGCGCATGAACCTGCGCCTGCGCGAGCTGCCCGGCCAGGGCGGCAAGGTGCTGGCCGAATCGCGCGACCTCGGGCAGCTGCGAGCCCGCTTCGGCGAGCGCGCCGCACAGGCCTTCGCCAGCCGCGCCGCCCGCAGCCTGGGCGAGGGCGAGCAGGAGCTGCGCGAGTTCCCCGACACGCCGCTGCCGCTGCAGGTGACGGGCGAGGCCGGCGTGCCCGGCTACCCGGCCCTGGTCGACGAGCAGACCCACGCGGTCCTGCGGGTGTTCGCCGACCGGGCCCAGGCCGAGGCCGCACATCCCCGGGGCGTCGGCCGCCTGCTGCGCATCGCCCTGGCCGACAAGGCCCGCCAGGCGCGCAGGCAGCTGCCGGTCTCGCCGCAGCTGGGGCTGCTGTACGCATCGATCGAGCAGTTCGGCGGTGCGTCGCAGGACAAGGCGCGCGAGAAGGAGCAGCTGCGCACCGATCTGGTGGAGGCCGCGCTCAACGCGGTGCTCGGCGAGGGCCTGGAGACGATCCGCGACCGCACCGCGTTCCAGAAACGGGCCGAAGCCGCCAGCCGGCAACTGTTCGCCGAGGCGATGCAACGGCTGCAACTGGCCGAGCAGATCCTGGCCGCGGTAGCCGCGCTCAAGCCCAGGCTCGAGGCGCCGCTGATGGGTTGGGCCGGCGCCAACCTCGACGACCTGCGCGCCCAGCTCGACGGCCTGGTGCATCCGGGCTTCCTGCGCCAGACCCCGGCCGATGCGCTGGCCCAGTTCCCGCGCTGGCTCAGGGGCATGGCCCTGCGCGCAGAACGCGCCCTGCGCGATCCGGCCCGGGACCAGGCCCGCATGCTCGAGCTCAAGCCGTTCACCGATGCGCTGGCTGCCGCCGCCGCGCGCGGCCAGGCCGACCAGCCCGGGTGGCAGTCGCTGCGCTGGGACCTGGAGGAGCTGCGCGTTCTGCTGTTCGCCCAGGAGCTGGGCGCGCGCGGCGGGATATCGCCGAAGAAGCTGGCGCAGAAGCTGGCGGCGCTCGGCGGCTGAGCGCGGCGCAAGCGATATTGTTCATGCCGGCGCGGATCGGCGCCGGTATCCTTGGCGCATGCAGGAATCCTTGAACGCCCCGCCGTCGCGCGCAGGCAGCGACGCGGTGGCCGGCGACGCCTTGGGCGTGCTGCGCCGGGTGTTCGGCTACGACGCCTTCCGCGGCCAGCAGCAGGACATCATCGGCCACGTCGCCGCCGGCAACGACGCCCTGGTGCTGATGCCCACCGGCGGCGGCAAGTCGCTGTGCTACCAGGTGCCGGCGTTGCTGCGCCCGGGCACCGCGATCGTGGTCTCGCCGCTGATCGCGCTGATGCAGGACCAGGTCGACGCCCTGCTCCAGCTCGGCGTGCGCGCCGCCTACCTGAACTCGAGCCTGGATGCCGAGCAGGCCCGCCAGGTCGAGCGCGAACTGCTCGATGGCCACCTCGACCTGCTCTACGTCGCCCCCGAGCGCCTGCTCACCGGGCGCTTCCTGTCGCTGCTGGACCGCGTCACGCCGGCCCTGTTCGCGATCGACGAGGCGCACTGCGTCTCGCAGTGGGGCCATGATTTCCGTCCGGAATACCGCGAGCTGGCGGTGCTGCACGAGCGCTGGCCGCAGGTCCCGCGGATCGCCCTGACCGCCACCGCCGACCCGCCGACCCGGCGCGAGATCGTCGAGCGCCTGGCGCTGGAGGATGCACGCTGCTTCCTCAGCTCGTTCGACCGGCCCAACATCCGCTACGCGGTGGCACACAAGGACAACCCGCGCCGGCAACTGCTGGACTTCCTCGGCGGCCATCGCGGCGAGTCGGGCATCGTCTACTGCCTGTCGCGGCGCAAGGTGGAGGAGACCGCGCAGTTCCTCGCCGGCCAGGGCATCGCCGCCCTGCCCTACCACGCCGGCCTGCCGGCGGAGGTGCGCGCGCAGAACCAGCGCCGTTTCCTGCGCGAGGACGGCATCGTGATGTGCGCGACCATCGCCTTCGGCATGGGCATCGACAAGCCCGACGTGCGCTTCGTCGCCCATCTGGACCTGCCCAAGTCGATCGAGGGCTACTACCAGGAGACCGGCCGTGCCGGCCGCGATGGGGAGCCAGCCGAGGCATGGATGGGCTACGGCCTGGGCGACGTGGTGCTGCTGCGGCAGATGATCGAGCAGGGCGAGGCCAGCGAGGAGCGCAAGGCGCTGGAGCGGCGCAAGCTGGACCAGTTGCTGGGTTTCTGCGAATCGGCCATGTGCCGGCGCCAGGCCCTGCTGGCCGCCTTCGGCGAGACCTATGCCGCCGCCCGCGCCGGCGGTGGCTGCGGCAACTGCGACAACTGCCTGCAGCCGGTGCGCACCTGGGACGCGACCGAAGCGGCGCGAAAGGCGCTCAGCTGCGTTTACCGCACCGGCCAGCGCTTCGGCGCCTCGCACCTGATCGAGGTGCTGCGCGGTGCCGACACCGAGAAGGTACGGCAGTTCCGCCACCACGAGCTGTCGACCTACGGCATCGGCACCGACCTGGATGCCAACGCCTGGCGCAGCGTGTTCCGCCAGCTGGTCGTGGCCGGGCTGCTGGAAGTGGACGCCGAAGGGCATGGCGGATTGCGGCTGGGCCCGGCCGCCCGGCCGGTGCTCAAGGGCGAGCAGGCGGTGCACCTGCGCGAGGAGCCCGCACGCAAGCCCGGCCGCGGAAGTGGCGAGCGGCCCAGCCAGAGCACCCTGCACGTCGAGTCGCACGACCGCCCGCTGTTCGACGCGCTGCGCGCATGGCGCGCCGGGCTGGCGCGCGAACAGAACGTGCCGGCCTACGTGATCTTCCACGACCGCACCCTGCGTGACATCGCCCAGCTGCGGCCGGCAAGTGTCAGCGAGCTGGCCCGGGTGGGCGGCGTCGGTGGCGGAAAGCTGGCCCGCTACGGCCAGGACGTACTGGACGTCATCCGCGAGTACGGCTGACCACGACTTTCAGCGGGCCGGCTGCGGCAGGCCGGCCTGAATCCGCGCCAGCAGTGCCTCGAGGCTGGAGTCGGGCTCTCCGGCCAGGCGCCTGCGCACTTCCTCCTCGAGCGGCGGCTCCAGCGCGGCCAGCCACCGCACCTCGCCGGCCACGCGCGCCGCTACCGGCACCCCGTCGCGGTATACCAGTCGCGCGCCGGCGGTGCGCGGCACCTTTTCCCCACCGAGCACGGTGCCCGACAGGTTGAGCGGATCCAGCGCGCTCACCTCCACCAGCTGGCCGTCCGGTACGCGGCCGCGCACCCTGCGCAGCGGCGCGATCGCCTCCGGCAGGGCGAACTGTTCGCCGCTGAGCCCCTCGATGAAGCGCCCGCCCCGCACCTCGCCGCGCGCCTCCAGCCGGTGGTAGACGCGCAGCAGTTCACGCCATGGTGGCAGCCAGGCGGCTTCGCGCTCGAGGATGCGCCAGCCGACCACGCCGTACCGGCGCAGCAGCACCCGCGCCACGTGTTCCAGCGCCTCGGGGTCAGGGCGCCGTCGCGGCGCCAGGGCCGCCTCTTCCGCCGGCGCCGGGCGCCGCACCAGCGCCCAGCGACCGGCGGCCTCGATCGCGCCCAGCGCGCCGCGACGGCGGCCGCGCCCGGGCGAGGGACGCTTCGACGGCGGCACCAGCAGCGCGCGCAGGCCGGCAAAGCTGTCGCAATGGGCCACGCCGCGTGCCACCAGCTCGGCCAGTGCATCCTCCAGCTCGGTGCCTAGCAGGCGCGTGGCATCCAGCAACTCGTCGAAGAACGAGGCGCCATGGATGGCCAGATGGTCCGCCACCTTGCGCGCACGCGAGGAAAGCCCGGGAAGCTGCGCGTCCAGCGGCGGCGCCAGTGCGGCCCAGTGCTGGGCGTTGCGCCGGGGCAGCAGCAGCACCGGCGTGCCGCGCAGGGATGTGCCGGCCCGGTGGCCCTCGGCCTCGCTGCCGGCCGCGCGCAGGCGGGTCCACAGCATGCGGCCGGCGGTGCACTGCTCGTCCAGCCAGGCGCTGGCATAGTCGCGCACCCGCGCCCGCAGGATCTCCGCCTCCCACGCGGCGGCCGGCGCCTCGAAGCCTTCCAGCTGCGCGAGCACGTCGGCCAGCGCGTCCGGCCCGCTGGCGCGCGCATCCGGCGCCACCCGCTGCCACTGGAACAGGAACCGCATGAAGTCCCGCGGCGCCACCGGCTCGATCTCCCGACGCAGGCGCTTGAGGGTGATGCGGTGGATACGCGCCAGCAGATGGCGCTCGCACCACTCCTGCGCCTGGATGCCGGGCGAGAACCGGCCCTGCATCGCGTAACCCTGGGCCTGCAGCACGAGCAGCGCCTGCTCGATCGAAGACGAGGGCAAGGCGAGGCTGGCGGACAGCGCGGCCACCGTGACCGGCCCCAGCGCGGTCAGGCGCGACCTGAGTACCGCGACCAGCGCATCCTCCGCAGTCCACGCCACCCGTGCGAACTCGTCCGGCACCCTGAGCGCTGGCGCCTGCAGTCCCTGCGGATGGAGCGCCAGCAGTTGCGGCAGGCGCTCGGCCGCGATCCACCACTGCCTTCCTTGCCAATGCAGGCAGGTCGCGCGGCCTGCATCGGCCAGCGCGAGCAGCAGCGCCGCGCCCTGCGGTTCGCGCTGCGCTTCCTCCGCGGTGAGGAAACCCACGCCGGTCAGCACCTCGTGCATGCCGTCGGCATCGCGTGCCTGCGGCCAGGCCTCCGTCCGCACCTGCTCCACGGCCTGGGCATCGAGCTGCCCCAGGTCCGAAGCCGACTCCGGATCCGCATAGCGGCGGGACTGCACCGCCTGGGTACGGCGCTCCTCCAGCGGCGCGTCGTCCAGGAACGCGTACGGGCGCGCGTTGATCGCCTCGGCCGCCAGCGGCGAGGGCGCGGCCAGGTCGCGCGCCACCACGCCGATGCCACCGGATTCCAGCCCGCGCAGCACCTCCAGCCAGCCGTCCAGGTCCATCGCCTCGTGCAGGCAGTCATGCAGGGTCTGCGCGACCAGCGGATGGTCGGGCACCTCGCGCTCGCCGACGATGTTCTCCAGGCAGGCGACCTGGTCGGGGAACACCGTGGCCAGCAGGTCCTCGGACTTCATCCGCTGCAACTGCGGCGGCACCTTCCTGCCACCGGTGAAGCGGGGCAGCGCCAGGGCGGTGCCGGCATTCCAGCGCCAGCGCACCGCGAACAGCGGCGCGTCCAGCAGCGCCTGCACCAGTACCTCGGCGGCCGAGGACGAGTGCAGGTACTTGGCCACCTCGATCAACGGGAAGCTGTGGCTGGTGGACAGCGACAGCACGATGGCGTCCTCGGTCGCAGCGGCTTGCAGCTCGAAGTTGAACTGGCGGCAGAAGCGCTTGCGAAGGGCCAGCCCCCACGCCCGGTTGAGCCGGCTGCCATGGGGGCTGTGGATCACCAGGTGGGTGGATCCGGTCTCATCGAAAAACCGCTCCAGCACGATCATGTCCTGGGTGGGCATCGCGCCCAGCGACACCAGGGTCGCGCCGAGGTAGTCGACCAGCTGGCGCGCGGCCGCCTCGCCGAGCGCCACCTCGTCCTGCAGCCACTGCTGCGCGGCGGCCAGGCCGTCCGCGGCCAGTGCGACCGCCTGCGCTTCACCGATGCTCGCCGCGGACGGCCCGGCAAGCCGCGCCGCCACTTCCGCGCGCAGCCGCGACACGCCCAGCGACAGTTCGTCGCTGCGCCCGGGCGCCTCGCCCAGCCAGAACGGAATGCTCGGCGGCTGGCCCTGCGCGTCCTCCACCCGCAGCTTGCCCGGCTCCACCCGCAGGATGCGGTAGCTGGTATTGCCCAGCTGGAACACGTCGCCGGCCATGCTCTCGACCGCGAAATCCTCGTTGACCGTACCGACGAAGCTGGACTGCGGCTCCAGCACCACCGAGTAGTCGCCGGTCTCTGGAATGGTGCCGCCGGACATGGTCGCCACCCGGCGCGCCCCGTCGCGCCCGCGCAGCCGGCGATGCACGGCGTCACGGTGGACCCAGCCGGCGCGCGCGCCGCGGCGGTCGCTGAAGCCACCCGCCAGCATCGCCACGACCTCGTCGTAGCGTCGCCGCTCCAGCCGGGCATACGGCCAGGCCCGGCGCAGGCATTCGAACAGCGCGTCCTCGTCCCACTCCTGGGCGGCGACCTCGGCGACGATCTGTTGCGCCAGCACGTCCAGGGGTGCCTCCGGCACCTTCAGCGCGTCCAGCTCGCCACGGCGCACGCAATCCAGCAGCGCGGCGCACTCCACCAGGTCGTCGCGGGTGGTCGGGAACAGGCGCGCGCGCGGTACACCGCCCACATGGTGTCCGGAACGCCCCGCCCGCTGCAGGAAGGCGGCGATCGAGCGCGGCGAGCCGAACTGGCAGACCAGGTCCACGTCGCCGATATCCAGGCCCAGCTCCAGCGAGGCGGTGGCGACCAGCACCTGCAGCTGCCCGGCCTTGAGCTTCTGCTCGGCGGCCAGCCGTAGCTCCTTGGCCAGGCTGCCGTGGTGGGTGGCGACCGCCTCATGCCCGAGCAGCCGCCCGAGATGGAACGCGGCACGCTCGGCCATGCGCCGGGTGTTCACGAACACCAGGGTCGTGCGGTGTTCGCGCACCAGCCCGGCCACGCGCAGGTACACCTGCTCCCACTGGTCGTTGGACATCACCGCCGACAGCGGGGTGGGCGGCAGTTCCAGCGCCAGGTCGCGCTGGCGGGCGTAGCCGATGTCGACGATCGCGCAGTCCGGCGCCTGCGTGGCCGCAGCGTCCCCATGCAGCGCCCCGCCACGCTGCCAGTCGGCATCGGCCTCGCCGGGCAGCGGGTCGCGCCCCGGCCGCATGTTGCCGGCGCCGACCAGGAAACGGGCCACCTCCTCCACCGGCTTCTGGGTGGCCGACAGGCCGATCCGCACGAGTGGATGGCCCGCCAGCGCCGCCAGCCGCTCCAGCGACAGAGCCAGGTGGCTGCCGCGCTTGTTTCCGGCCATGGCGTGGATCTCGTCCACGATCACGCTGCGCACGGTGCGCAGCATCGCGCGGCCCGATTCGGAACACAGCAGCACGTACAGCGACTCGGGCGTGGTCACCAGGATATGCGGCGGCTTGCGCCGCATGCGTGCACGCGCGGACTGCGGGGTGTCGCCGGTGCGCACGGCGGTGCGGATCTCCACCGCCGGCAGGTCCAGTTCGCGCAGGGCGTCGCCGATCCCGGCCAACGGCGCCTCCAGGTTCAGTGCGATGTCGTTGGACAGCGCCTTCAGCGGCGACACGTACAACACGCGCGTTTCGTCCGGCAGACCGCCGCGCTCCTGCGACTCCCGCACCAGCGCGTCGATCGCCGCCAGGAACGCGGTCAGGGTCTTGCCCGAGCCCGTGGGCGCGGCCACCAGGGTGCTGCGCTGGGCCATGATCGCGGGCCACGCCGCGACCTGCGCCTCCGTGGGGCTGGGAAAAGTGGCACCGAACCAGCGGGCGATGGCGGGGTGGAAGGTCTCGATGCTCATGGGACGCAGGCCGTACGCCGGCAGGGCCAGGCGCAACGGCATCGCAGGTGCGGGTGGAGGGGCTCCCCCGACTATGGGACCGCGGCTGGCGCCCATCAACGCCACACGCCTGCGCATGGGGGCGCACGTTCATCACCCGGTCGCAAACCCGCTCCAAGCTGGGGTAATGTCGACCCCGGGAGGGGATTCCAGTGGACCCATGGCCGCCCTGTCGCGGCCGGAGAGGTGTTCTATGGCGACCCAGAACCGAACGCATCCCGCCCACTCGCGCGCACTGCCGCAGCGCATCCACGATTTCCGCAAGGCTTACCGCAAGGCTCGGGACTGGCGCTGTCCACCGCTCCCCGCAGCGGTGGCCGCCTGGCGTTATGCCTTGACCGGCGACAGCGGCCGCTTCGTTTCCCACGGCGGCGCACGCCTGTCGCGCATCTACCGCGGCGGCGAGGACTGACGGCGACGGGGCGGACGCATGCATCCCCTTGCGGGGGCCGCGCCAAGTAATGCACGTGGCGATAGGCCGGGTGACCGTTGTCACGGGAGCCGGAGGCACGGCATCGTGCACGGCAGGCGCGCGGTCACAGCGCCGGCGGGAGCTGGGTGGCCCGAGTCATGTTCCAGCTCCGACATGTCCCCAGATGCAGGGACCTGGCCGCTTGCTGTCGGGGTCATGCCGCGCAGGCCAGGTGGGAACCGCCACACGGCCGCAGGCAGCGGTTACCGCATGATGTGGCGGCGGAACAGCATCAGCCGGTTCGTGAGCCCTCCGCGCATGGCTGCGATCTCCCTGTCGACCTGCAACTCCAGTCCTTCGCGCTCGAACGCCGACGTGTATGCCGCGCGATCGCGATACCGCGCCACATAGCCGTTGCGGTAGGCACGGCGCACCTCGCCCGAGCCGGAGAGTGTGTCGACCAGCAGCAGGTATCCACCACCGGCCAGCTGTCGGCACAGCATGTGGCCAACCCTGACGTATTTGTCCGGATCGACGATGCAGGACAGCACGCCGATGCAGGACACCAGGCCAGAAGGACCCGTTACCGGGACCTCTTCCACGTCGGCGACGTGGTAGTCGATCGTGGGGTGTGCCCGGGCCCGGGCAGCCCGTACCAGTGGCTCGCTGATGTCATAGGCCACCGTCCGCGCGGCACGGGTTGCCACCAGCTCGGTGAATGTTCCATCACCGCAGCCGACGTCCAGCGCCTGTCCCTGCACGGGGACGTCGGCTAGGACGTCCAGCATCACCTGCCTGCGACGCTCGTAATACTCGGGCCTCGCCAGGAACGTCCGGGTCTGCTGTTGCCAGAACGCATCGCCGGCGCGCTGCAGGCCCAGGCGGCCGCGGGCATGCAGGCGCAACAGGTTCCATATCTTCATGTCCACTCCTGTGCCCTGCGGTAAGCCGCGCGTCCGTCCAGGAACCGGCGTCGCCCTGCACCCAAATACACGGGGGCGCGGCGATGACAAGGTGCGGGTTCCCGGACCGGGCGCCGAGGTCACTGGCGCCTTCCCGCAAAGGGTACATCGCATGGGAAGCAGCCCCGCAGGGCCGGCGGAGACGTACGGTGCAAGTGGCGCTGCAACACGCCAGGTGCATCGATGGCACGTGGAGTCATCGCGGGAGTGGTGGGCCGTGATGGATTCGAACCATCGACCAGCGGATTAAAAGTC
>JBQGEI010000077.1:0-4070 GCA_052039535.1 Pseudoxanthomonas sp. | reverse complement strand
GTCCTCAGCGAGGTGTACCCCGCCGGCGAGGCCCCGATCCCGGGTGCAGACTCGCGTGCGCTGGCACGCGCCATCCGCGCGCGTGGGCGCAGCGAGCCGGTCGTGGTGCCGCAGGTCGCCGACCTGCGCGAAGTGCTGCCGGACGTGCTCCAGGACGGCGACCTGCTGCTGATGATGGGGGCCGGCGACATCGGCCACGTCGCCCAGCAGCTGGCAGGGGAAGGGTTCATCCGCCGCGAGGTGCAGGCATGAGCAGCCCGGTCGCGTCCCCGCGCTTCACCGACCCGGCCGTGTTCGGCCGCGTCGCGGTGCTGATGGGCGGCAGCAGCTCCGAGCGCGAGGTCTCGCTCAACTCCGGCGGCAACGTGCTGGAGGCATTGCGCGCGCGTGGCGTCGACGCCGAGCCGGTCGACGGCATCCCCGCGCTGCTGGAGGCCCTGCGCCAGGGCCGCTTCGCGCGCGTGTTCAACATCCTGCACGGCGGCGACGGCGAGAACGGCGTGGTCCAGGGCCTGCTGCAGGCCATGGGCGTCCCGTACACCGGCGCCGGCGTGCTGGGCTCGGCGCTGACGTTGGACAAGATCCGCACCAAGCAGGTGTGGCTGGCGCTGAACCTGCCGACCCCGCGCTACGTGCGCCTGGATCGCGGTGCCGATGCGGCCACCGTGCACGCAGCCGCACGCAGCCTGGGCCTGCCGGTGATCGTGAAGCCCTCCTGCGAGGGTTCCAGCGTGGGCGTGTCGCGGGTGATGGACGAGGCCGGCCTGGACCAGGCGGTGGCCCTCGCCGCGCGCTATCCGGGCGAGCTGCTGATGGAGCAGATGGTGGTCGGCGACGAGCTGACCGTCGGGATCCTCGGCGACGTGGCCCTGCCGTCGATCCGCATCGTGCCCAGGGGCGAGTGGTACGACTACAACGCCAAGTACATCGCCGAGGACACGCAGTACCTGTGCCCCGGCCTGGAAGGCGAGGACGAGCTGCGCGTGCGCGAGCTGGCGCTGGCCGCGTTCCGCGCCGCCGGCTGCAGCGGCTGGGGCCGGGTGGACGTGATGCGCTCGCGGACCACCGGCGCGCCTTACCTGCTGGAGGTCAACACGGCCCCCGGCATGACCAGCCACTCGCTGGTGCCCAAGGCCGCCGGCCAGGTCGGCATCGGCTTCGAAGAGCTTTGCTGGCGGATCCTGGAACAGACGGTGGCCCTCGACGATGGAGGTGCCGCTGCGTGAACGCGCTGCTGCGGATCTCGGCCTGGCTGCTGGCACTGGCGCTTGTCGCGCTGCCGGTAGTGGCCGTGCTCAACGGCTGGGTCGGCGCCGAGCGCTGGCCGCTGTCGCGCCTGCGCGTGACCGGGCAGTTCGAGCGCGTCCAGGACGAACAGCTGCGCGCGGCAGTGGCGCCGTATGCCCGCGCCGGCTACTTCGCGGTCCGGTTGGAGGATGCCCAGCGCGCCGTCGAGCGCCTGCCATGGGTGGAGACCGCCCAGGTCGGCAAGAAGTGGCCCGACGTGCTGGAAGTGAACGTGGTCGAACACCGCCCGTTCGCGCACTGGGGCCAGGACCGCATGCTCTCCGAGCGCGGCCGCCTGTTCCCGCGCCCGGCCGACCTGGCCGACGCCGCGCTGCCGCACCTGGACGGACCGGAAGCGCGCACCGGCGAGGTCGTGGGCGTCTACAACGAGAGCCGCGAGCTGTTCACGCCGCTGGGATACCGCGTCACCCACGTGGCGGTGGACGCGCGTGGCAGCTGGTCGCTGGCCCTGGACAACGGCCTGCAGGTGGTGATCGGTCGCGATGACGCGCGCGCGCGCCTGCAGCGTTTCGCACGGGTGCTGCCACAGCTGCTGGTGCGCCAGGCGCGTCCGCTGGAGCGCGCCGACCTCCGCTACACCAACGGCTTCACCCTGCAGTGGGGCCAGCCGCGCACTTCCTCCACCTCCCCCACTGCGCTTCCGCCGGCCCTGGCCGCGCGCGCGCAGGCAGCACAGGCGAGCAGTACATGAACCGCAAAGGCGACAAGTCCCTCATCGTCGGCCTCGACATTGGCACCTCCAAGGTGGTGGCGCTGGTAGGCGAGTACTCGCCGGGCAACCCGATCGAGGTGATCGGCATCGGTTCCCATGAATCGCGCGGGCTCAAGCGCGGCGTGGTGGTGGACATCGAATCCACCGTCCAGTCGATCCAGCGCGCGGTCGAGGAGGCCGAGCTGATGGCCGGCTGCGAGATCCGTTCGGTCTACGCGTCGATCTCCGGCAACCACGTGCAATGCAAGAACTCGCCGGGCATCGTCCCGATCCGCGAGGGCGAGGTCACGTGGCAGGACCTGGACCGGGTGCTGGACGCGGCCAAGGCGGTGGCGATCCCGGCCGACCAGCGCATCCTGCACGCGATCCCGCGGGAGTACGTGCTGGACGATTCGCAGGAAGGCATCCGCAACCCGGTGGGCATGACCGGCGTGCGCCTGGAGGTACACGCGCACCTGGTCACCTGCGCGCAGTCGGCGGCGCAGAACATCAGCAAGTGCGTGCAGCGCTGCGGCCTGCAGGTGGACGACCTGATCCTGTCCTCGCTGGGCTCCTCGGTGGCGGTGCTGACCGCCGACGAGCGCGAGCTGGGCGTGGTCCTGGTCGACATGGGGGCCGGCACCACCGACATCGCGGTGTTCGTGCAGGGCGCGATCTGCCACACCGCCTCGCTGCCGATCGCCGGCGACCACGTCACCAACGACATCGCCCACATGCTGCGCACGCCGACGCCCGAAGCGGAGCAGATCAAGGTGCGCTACGGCTGCGCGCTGGCCCAGCTGGCCACCGCCGAGGAAAGCATCCAGGTGCCTTCGGTGGGCGACCGCCCGCCGCGGCGCATGCCGCGCGCCTCGCTGGCGCAGGCGGTGCAGGGCCGCTACGAGGAGATCTTCGAGATGGTGCAGGCCGAGTTGCGCCGCTCCGGTTTCGAGGAGCTGGTGCGCGCGGGCATGGTCCTGACCGGCGGCGCCTCGAAGATGGAAGGTGTCATCGAGCTGGCCGAGGAGATGCTGCAGATGCCGGTGCGCATCGGCATCCCGCAGCACGTGTCCGGGCTGGGCGAGGTGGTCGGCAACCCGGTGCACGCCACCGGCGTGGGCCTGCTGCTGATGGGCAGCCAGATCGAGCACCCGCGGCGGCCGGCGCTGCCGAGCGGGCGTGCCGGCAGCTTCCTCAAGAAGCTGCGCAACTGGTATCGCGGAGAGTTCTGAACATACAGGCCGTGGCGCGGGGCGCCACGGGGCAGGCGAAGGGCAGGGTGACGGTTTGCGGCACCGGGGATCCGGTGGCGTGCAGGGCAACAGGGCAGTTACCGACAGACGCCGGAGCACAGAAATCCGGCACTAATAAACGAGGACAACGGACATGGCATGCTTTGAACTGATCGAGAAGATGGCTCCGAACGCGGTGATCAAGGTCATCGGCGTGGGTGGCGGCGGCGGCAACGCGGTCGCGCACATGGTCAACAGCAGCGTCGACGGCGTTGAGTTCATCATCGCCAACACCGACTCGCAGGCGATCAAGAACTGTGGCGCCAAGCTGCAGCTGCAGCTCGGTGGCAACGTCACCAAGGGCCTGGGCGCAGGCGCCAACCCTGAGGTCGGCCGCCAGGCCGCGCTGGAGGACCGCGAGCAGATCATCGCCGCGCTGGAAGGCGCGGACATGGTGTTCATCACCGCCGGCATGGGCGGCGGCACCGGTACCGGCGCGGCGCCGGTGGTGGCCCAGCTGGCCAAGGAAATGGGCATCCTGACCGTGGCCGTGGTCACCAAGCCGTTCCCGTTCGAGGGCCGCCGCCGCATGCAGGTGGCGCTGAAGGGCATCGAGGAGCTCTCGGCCCACTGCGACTCGCTGATCACCATTCCCAACGAGAAGCTGATCACCGTGCTGGGCCGCAACGCGACCATGGTGCAGGCCTTCCGCGCCGCCAACGACGTGCTGCAGGGCGCGGTGCAGGGCATCGCCGACCTGATCGTGCGCCCGGGCCTGATCAACGTCGACTTCGCCGACGTGCGCACCGTCATGTCCGAGATGGGCCTGGCGATGATGG
>JBQGEI010000076.1:0-9714 GCA_052039535.1 Pseudoxanthomonas sp. | reverse complement strand
CTCGACGATCGACGGCGGGGCCAGCGGCTGCGGCGGGGCATCGTCGGCCAGCCCGGCATCCACCGGCGCCGGGCGGACCACGTCGTTGGCGTGCAGGAACGCCGCCCGCTCCAGGCCCACCTCGACGAACGCCGCCTGCATCCCGGGCATCACCCGCTGCACCCGGCCCTTGTAGATGTTGCCCACCACCCCGCGGCGCCAGCCACGCTCGATGTGCAGCTCCTGCAGCATGCCGTTCTCGACCACGGCCACGCGGGTCTCGCGCGGGGTGACGTTGACCAGGATCTCTTCGGACATGCGGTTCCTTACCTGGCCGTCGCGGCGAGGGCGCCGGCCGTGGGGGCGTTGGCGGCCGCAAGCAGCCGCGCGGTTTCGTGCAGGGGCAGGCCCATCACCCCCGAATAGCTGCCCGCCAGGTGCTCCACGAAGGCCTCGGCACGGCCCTGGATGGCATACGCGCCGGCCTTGCCCATGGCCTCGCCGGTGGCCAGGTACGCGGCGATCGTCGCCTCGTCCAGCGGGGCAAACCGCACCTCGGTTACCGACAGCACCTCGCGGGCCCCGGAGGCATCGTGCACCACGACGGCGGACATCACCTGGTGGACGCGGCCGGACAGGCGACGCAGCATCGCCGCCGCGTCGGCCAGGTCGGCCGGCTTGCCGAACACCTCGCCCTCCAGCACCACCTCGGTGTCGGCGCCGAGCACCTGCGCCCCGGGCTGGCCGGCCACCTGCGCCCAGCCGGCGCGGGCCTTGTCGCGGGCGACCCGGCGGACGTAGTCGGCCGCCGGCTCGTCCGCGGCACGGACCTCGGGCACGTCGACGTCGAGCAGCCGGTACTGCACGCCGAGGCGTTCGAGCAGTTCGGCGCGGCGGGGGGATTTGGAAGCCAGATGGAGCATGCGCGAAGGATAACCCGCGCCCCGCCGGCTGAACGGTGACCGCGGGGCGCTTCCGGCGGGTCGACCCCTTCGCGGCTCACGACGCGTTCATGCCTGTGAGTCGACCCTGCCGCCGCTCTTCACACGCGCCCGGGCCACGGCCCCCATCCGAAGGAGATCCATCCATGCGCAACCTGTTCACCTCCCTGCTGTCGCTCCCCCTGGCACTGGGCATCGTCACCACCGCCTCGGCCCAGGGCATGGTTCCACCGCTGCCGGCCGACGCCACCCTGCTGTCGGTGCAGGCCCAGGCCGATGCGCAGGCCGCGCCGGACATCGCCACCCTCTCGGCCGGCGTGGTCACCCAGGCCGCCGACGGCAACGGCGCGATGCGCCAGAATGCCGAGCAGATGACCCGGGTGCTGGCCGCGCTCAAGTCCGCCGGCGTGGCCGAGCGCGACATCCAGACCAGCGGCGTGAACCTGCAGCCGCAGTACCGCTACGCCGAGAACCAGCCGCCGGCGATCACCGGCTACCAGGCCAGCAACACGGTCAACGTCAAGCTGCGCGACGTGGCCAAGATGGGCAAGGTGCTGGACGCGCTGGTGGCCAGCGGCGCCAACCAGATCAACGGACCGAGCTTCGGCATCGATGATCCGGAACCGCTGTACGCGCAGGCCCGCCTGGAGGCGCTGAAGCTGGCCCAGGCCCGGGCCGACAGCTACGCCAAGGCCCTGGGCCTGCGCGTGCGCCGCATCGTGAGCCTGGGCGAAGGCGGGGCCGCCATGCCGATGCCGGTGCCGCGCATGGCGATGATGAAGGCCGAGGCGATGGACAGCACCCCGGTGGCACCGGGCCAGAGCAGCGTCTCGGTCTCGCTGGACGTGGTGTTCGAACTGGGCCGCTGACCGCCCCGGCGTTCCTGGACTGACCGACAGCCCGGCGCCCCGCCGGGCTGTCGCGTTTGGGGCCGGGGATGGCCCGCGGTCCGCTGCTCCTGGCGTGCGCCCCACCGCCTCCGCGCCGCCCCTCTCAGACCTTGGTCGAAGGCGCCCGCCTGGCGCTTGAAGGAAGCCGGTCGGCGGGCGCAGTCTGGAGCCGGCCATCGCGGTCGTAACCCCGACTGCCGTGACCGTGCGTTTTCAACTCCGAACACACAGTGGAGGTGGACCATGGTTCGCACGTTGCCGTCCGATGCCCCGCAGCGCCTGGACTTCCAGCGCATCCTCGCCACCAGCTTCGCCATCGCCCTGCACTGCCTCGCATTGCTGGTCCTGCTGCTGCCGCTGACCCGTCCCACCCTTACCGACGAACGTCCGCGGCGCGAACCCCGCTGGCAGGTGCACGAACTGCCGCCGACCCCGCCACTGCCGCCGCAGACGGTGGCGCCGGCGCGCAGCACGCCCGCGCCCTCCCGGACCGCCACGCCCGCCCCGCTGGCCCCCGCCACGCCGCCGGTGCTGGCCGAGCAGGGGCAGATGCAGGTCCAGGTCGCCGAGACCTTCGATGCATCCCCCGGCGTCCCGGACATCGCACCGGCCGCCAGCGGGCCGATCCAGGGGGCGCAGCTGCGCCACCGCCTCGCGCCGCCGCCGGCCTATCCGCGGGATGCGATACGCACCGGCGCCGAAGGCACGGTGCTGCTGCGGGTGCTGGTCGACACGGACGGGCGTCCGCTGGAGGTACGCGTCGACCGCAGCAGCGGCCACCGCTCGCTGGACCGCCAGGCGTTGCGCCACGTGCAGCAGCACTGGCGCTTCGAGCCGGCCATGCAGGAGGGCCGCGCGGTGCAGGCGTGGGGACTGGTCCCGATCAGTTTCAGCCTGCAGTGACGGCCGAGGCCGGCGGGCTTTGCCGGCACCTTGGCGTCCCACGCCTGCGTGCACCCGGAGGTGCGCGCAGGCATGCGGCAGAGAGCCTCTTGCCGGGACACGGGGGACCCGCGGCAGACGCGTGCTCCGCATCCGTCCGCAGATCGATCAGCCCAGCGCCTGCAACCGGTCGCGAAGCGCCGCCGCTTGCCGGCCGGGTCGACGGCGCCCGTTCGCGCGTGCCCCCCGGGGCGCGTCCTGCGGGGATGGCGGGATCCAGCCGGCCGGCAAAGGAATGGCGCGGTGCAGGCATCCGCGTCCGCCACCGACGGGGACGCCGCGCCGCCCGGCTGGCAATCACCGGCGCTCAGGCCGAAGCGGCTGACCCGCGCGCGGCGATGCTCCGAGGCAACGGGAACCCGCGGCGCCGGCGCGGAACGCAGGCACCGCCGCCTCGTCGGTGCGGCGCTGCCGCGGCACGACGGCCCCGCGGCTGCCACGGGCGGAATCCACGGCTGCGGCAGGCGCCTCAGGCGCGGTGGTAGGGATGGTTGGCCAGCATCGCCGCGGCGCGGTAGAGCTGCTCGGCGACCACCAGCCGCACCAGCATATGCGGCAGGGTCAGCGGGCCCAGCGACCATGATTCGCTGGCGATGGCCTTGACCTCGGGCGCATGGCCCTCCGGCCCGCCGATCAGGAAGGCCAGGTCGCGGCCCTGCTGGCGCCAGTGCTCCATGCGCGCGGCCAGCTGCTCGGAGGACCATTGCCTGCCCGGCACGTCCAGAGCGACCACCCGCGCGTTCTTCGGCAGCGCCGCCAGCACGCGGCGGCCTTCCTCCTCGATCGCGCGCTGCGGGTCGCGACCCTTGCCGCGCAGGCCCGGCTCCACCTCCACCAGCTCCAGCGGCAGCCAGTGCGAGAGCCGTTTGCGGTACTCGCCGAAGCCTTCGGCCACCCAGGCCGGCGCGCGTTCGCCGGTCGCGATCAGTCGTGCCTTCATGCGCCCATGATACGCAACGGCCCACCGGGCCTTGGCCGGGGTATTCCGTGGCGGAAGCCGTGCCATGCCCGCGGCGGTGCGTGCTAGCGTCGGCCGCCGCGTGTCCACCGGAGCCTGCAATGCGTCGCCTCGCCCTGGCCTGTGCCTTGCTGTGCGCCGCCGCCTTTTCCGGCGCCAGCGCGGCGCCCCCGCCGGCCACCGAAGCCGCTTTCGAGTGGTTCCATTACGAGGGCAGCGACCCGGTGGACGATGCGCAACCGCTGGGGCCGGGCCAGTACCGCAACCCGGTGATCCAGGGCTTCCACCCGGACCCGAGCGTGGTGCGGGTAGGCGATGACTTCTACCTGGTGACCTCGACCTTCGGCTGGTTCCCCGGGCTGCCGGTGTTCCACAGCCGCGACCTGGTGAACTGGACGCAGCTGGGCAACGCCATCGACCGGCCCTCGCAACTGGATTTCGGCCACCACGACCTGGTCAACGGGCTGTTCGCGCCGGCGATCGAGCACCACGACGGGCGGTTCTACATCCTCAACACCTGCTTCCCGGCCTGTGGCGGCAACTTCGTGATCACCGCCAGCGACCCGGCCGGCCCGTGGTCCGACCCGGTGTGGCTGCCGGACCTGGCCGGCGGGATCGATCCGTCGCTGTTCTTCGACCGCGACGGCCGCGCGTGGGTCGTCAACAACGACCTGCCGCCCGGGGGCGAACGCTGGCCGGGCCACCGCGCGATCTGGCTGCAGGAATTCGACCCGGCAACCCTGCGTACGACCGGGCCGCGCCGCGTGATCCTCGATGGCGGCGTCGATCCGGCGAGCCGTCCGGAGTATGTCGAAGGTCCGCACCTGTTCCGGCATGGGGACTGGTACTACCTGACCGCGGCCGAAGGCGGCACCGGCGAGGGCCATCGCCAGGTGATCCTGCGCAGCCGCACCGTCGAGGGTCCCTATGAGGCCTGGACCGGCAATCCGGTGCTGACCCAGGCGGACCTGCCGCGCGACCGGCCCTGGCCGGTGACCTCCGCCGGGCACGCGGATTTCGTGCAGACCGGCGACGGGCGATGGTGGGCCGTGTTCCTGGGCAACCGCCCGTATCCGCCGCTGCAGGGCCACTACGTCAACACCGGCCGGGAGACCTTCCTGCTGCCTGTCCGGTGGGAACAGGACTGGCCGCGGATCACCGCCCCGGGCGAGGCGATCGCGCGGGTCCACGCGGCGCCGCCGCTGCCGTCAGCCAGCGCGACGGCACCCACCAGCGGCGCGTTCGCCGTGCGCGACCCGTTCGACTCGGCGGCGCTGGCACCGTCCTGGATCACCCCGCGCACCCCGCGCGAGGGGTGGTACCGGCTGCAAGGCGGCGTCCTCCACCTGCGGGCCCGCCCCGTGGCGCTGGGCGAGCGGGCCAACCCCTCGTTCCTGGCGCGACGCCAGCAACATCCGCACGCCGAGGCCCGCACCCGGATGCGCTTCACCCCGGCGCGCGACGGCGACACCGCCGGCCTGGCCGCGTTCCAGAACGAGGACTACTGGTACCTGCTGGCGGTCAGCCGGCGCGACGGACACAGCGTGCTGGAGCTGCGTCGCCGCGATGGACGCGTGCGCCCGGCCGACCCAGCCGGCGGCACGGTGCTGGCGGCCACGCCGCTGGATCCGGCCCTGGAGGGCGCGCCGCTGGAGCTGCGCATCCGCGCGCGCGGGGCGCTTTACGATTTCGCCTGGGCGGGCGCGGACGGGCAGTGGCACACGCTGGCCGCGGGCGTCGACGGCACCCTGCTGAGCACCGCGGTCGCCGGCGGCTTCACCGGGGCGGTATTCGGGATGTACGCGGCGACCGCGGGCGACTGACGCGGCCACGGCGAGATTGCGCTTTGGCAAAACGACGATGCCGCGCACGGGGCGCGGCATCGGCGGGCGGCGGTGCGCGAGGCGCGGGCGTGGCTCAGCCGGCCTCGTCCATGTCCTCGCCCGGACGCTGCTGGTCACCCACGGTCCACAGCCGTTCCAGCGCATAGAACTCGCGCACGCGCGGCAGCATCACGTGCACGATCACGTCGCCCAGGTCCACCAGCACCCATTCGGCCTCGCGCTCGCCTTCCACGCCCAGGGGCTGCGCGCCCAGGCCCTTGGCAAAGCGCACCACTTCGTCGGCGATGGATTTGACGTGGCGGGTCGAGGTACCCGAGGCGATCACCAGGTGATCGGCGACGCTGGTCTTGCCGCGCACGTCGATTTCCACGACGTCCTTGGCCTTGATCTCTTCCACGGCGGCGCGCACGGCGTCCAGCAGCTGTTCCGGGGAGGGCGGCGGCTCGGGCAGCCGGGGCTTGATGACGTGTGCCTGGTTGTTCAAGGAAGACTCGGAAGATGGGGGGAACGTGCCGGCGTGGCCGGCGCTGGCGCGATTATACCGGCCAAGCGGCCCGTGCCCCGTTCACGGCCCCTGCACGGGGCGCGCGCCGTACAGGCCGTGCCGGAGGATGTAGGCGGCCACGGGCGGCGGCACGGCCTGTTGCCAGGCCGGGTCGCCCGCCGCGATCGCCGTGCGCACCGCCGTGGCCGATTCGCCGCGCAATGGCTGGCGCAGCCGCAGGATGCGTCCGCCCGGTGAGGTGGCAAGGGCCGACGGGTCGTCACACCAGCGGCCTTGGGCCTCGCGCGCCAGCACCTCTGGCAGCCCCTGTTCCAGCGGCCCGCTGCCGCGGCCGGCCACCACCAGGTGCGCCAGTGGCAGCAGTCCGCGCCACTGGTGCCAGGTCGGCAGGGTACGGAAGCTGTCGGCGCCCAGCAGCAGTGCCAGCGGCGCGCCGGTGCCATGCACGGCGCGCAGCTCGCGCAGCGTGTCGACCGTCCACGACGGCCCCTCGCGATGCAGCTCGCGACGGTCCACCCGCAGGCACGGGTCGGCGTCGGCCGCCAGCTCCAGCATGCGTGCGCGGTGTGCGGCGGTGGCACCGGGCGCGGTGCGGTGCGGGGGGTCGGCCGCCGGGGCCAGGGTGACCGGCCCGCCGAAGGCCGCCGCCGCGGCATGGGCGATGGCCAGGTGGCCGCGGTGGACCGGATCGAACGTGCCGCCGTACCAGAGCAGGACCGGCACGGCGGCTCAGCCGGCCAGCAACCGGGTCGCGGGCGTGTCAGCGATCGCCAGCAGCAGGCGCTCAAGCAGCAGCCACGGGTCGCCGGTGCCGCGTCCCTTGGCCGCCCGGTCCACGCGCGAGGCATGGGCGGCGAAACGGTTCCAGCGGGCCGGGGTGGCATGGCGCTGCAGCGCGCGCTTGAACGGCGCCTGCCGTGCTTCCCACAGGCCCTGCGATTTCATTTCCGCGGCGAGGTTGGCGCCGCGCGCCTGGGCACGCGCCAGCGCGGCGGCACGCAGCACCTCGCGAACCACCATGGGCATCAGCCCGGCCACCTGCTCGCCTTCGGCGCGCAGTCCGGCGAGCATCCGCCGCACCTGGGCCGCCTGGCCGGACAGGGCCACCTCGACCAGCCGGAAGACGTCGTAGCGGGCGGCGTCGGCGACCAGCGACTCCATGGTGGCCAGGTCCAGGCTCGACCCCGGGGCCAGCAGGGCCAGCTTGTCGATCTCCTGCGCCGCCGCCAGCAGGTTGCCCTCCACCCGCTCGGCCAGGCCCTGGACCGCTTCGGGGCTTGCACGCAGCCCGCGCTCGCGGAGGCGACGCTCGATCCACCCGGGCAGCTCGTGCGGCTTGAGCGCCCAGGCGATGGACACCACGCCGATCTTCGACACGGCATCGACCCACTTGCCCTGGTGGGCCTTGCTCCACTCGCCGGCCACCACCAGCAGGGTGACGTCCGGCGCCGGATCGGCGCAGAACGCGCTGATCACCTCGGCGCCGGTCTTCCCCGGCTTGCCACCCGGCAGCCGCAGCTCGATCAGCCGGCGCGAGGCGAACAGGCCGGGCGCGCCGAAGCTGGCCGACAGGCTGTCCCAGTCCGGCTCGCGGCCCTCGGCCTCGAACACCTCGCGCTCGGCGCCTTCAGCCCGCGCGCGGGCGCGGATCGCGTCGGCCGCCTCGAGCACATGCAGCATTTCCGGGCCGGCCACCAGGTAGGCGGGGCGCAGCGGCTGGCCCGCGGCCTGGGCGGCCAGCTGTTCGGGTTTCAGTTCCATCGATGCAGGCGCGGCATCGGCATCACGGCTGTGCCGGAACGGACCCGCTGGCGGGAACCTCCGGGACCGGAGCCGGAGAGGCCGCGGGCGAAGCCGGGGCCGCACGCGACGGGTCGGCACGCACCACGCTGTCGAGCCGCCGCAGGATCGATGCGGCCATCTCGCGGCGCAGTTCGTCGGCCAGGATCTCCCGCTCGGTACTGGTGCCGGTGGCGTCCTCCGGCGGGGAGACGTAGTCGCGCGCGAGCTCGACCGACTGCTGCGGCACCAGCACCGTGCCGTCGGCGAGCACCGCGGTGAACACGGTGGCGTAGCGCAGGGAGAATTCCTGGGCGCGACCACGCTCGTCGATGGCGATCGGCAGGTCGCCCCAGCGCTCGGACAGCACCTCCAGGCGCATCACGTCCGCGCCGCTGGCGTCGGCCTGGGCCACCTCGGCACCGGCGTTGCGCAGGTTGCGCTCCAGCAGGTTGACCAGCGCGCTGTACGGCGTGGACGACACCACCTGGACCGGCGGCGCATCGGCCGGCAGGGCGATGCGGTCGCGCAGGTGGAAGCCGCAGCCGGTGATGGCCAAGGTGGCGAGAAGGACCAGCACCCTGGCGGGCGACGACGCGATCGGGATCATGGGCGGAAGTCTGTACGAGGCGGCCGCATGCGGCAACAGGCGCGCAGCCTGACCGATCCCCCGTGAACGCCGGTTGAGAGCGCCTTCTGCATCCGCCCGGCGCGACTGGGAGGTCGCCTGGTTCATGCCACCGCCAACGCCACGGCGGCAGGCCGGCTGCTTTGGCCATGTACCCGGAGCAACAGCCCCCAGGTCGGGGGGCTGTCCGCGCGCAGCGCGGACGGGGGATGGAGGCATGGCGGCGGCGGGTCCCGAGGTTCCGCAGGGAACCCTGGGGGCAGGCGGCCGCAGGCCGCACCCGCCGTGAACATCGGCGCCGCTACGCGGCGACGATGTTCACGATCTTGCCCGGCACCACGATCACCTTGCGCACCGTCAGGCCTTCCAGATACCGGGCCGCGTTGGGCTCGGCCCGGGCCAGTGCCTCGACCTGGCCGCGCGGGGTATCGGCGGCGACCTCGATGGTGCCGCGCAGCTTGCCGTTGACCTGCACCGCCAGCACCACTGCATCGCGCACCAGCGCATCCGGGTCCGCCTTCGGGAACGGCACGTCCTCCACCAGCGCCTCCTGGTGGCCCAGCAGCTGCCACAGGGCGTGGCTGGAATGCGGGGTGATCGGGTTGAGCAGCAGCACCGCCGCCTCCAGTGCCTCCTGGCGCACGGCACGGCCCTGCGGGCTGGCGTCGGCGAACTTGCCGACCGCGTTGAGCAGCTCCATCACCGCGGCGATGGCGGTGTTGAAGGCCCGGCGCACCTCGTAGTCGTTGGCGACCTTGTCGATGGTCTCGTGGGTCTTGCGGCGCAGCGCCTTCTGCCCCGCGTCCAGCGCGGCCACGTCCAGCGCCGGCGCGGCGCCCTCGGATGCATGCTTCTGCACCTGCGCCCACAGCCGGCGCAGGAATCGCGCCATGCCGTCGACACCGGCCTCGTTCCACTCCAGCGACTGCTCCGGCGGCGCGGCGAACATCGAGAACAGGCGCACGGTGTCGGCGCCGTACTTGTCCACCATCGCCTGAGGGTCCACGCCGTTGTTCTTGGACTTGGACATCTTCTCGGTGCCGCCCACCTGCACCGGCTGGCCGTCGGCACGCAGCACCGCGCCGGTGATGCGGCCCTTGTCGTCGCGCTGCACGTCCACGTCGGCCGGGTTGATCCAGTCCTTGGAACCGTCCGCATTGGGACGGTAGTAGGTGTCGGCGATGACCATGCCCTGGGTCAGCAGGTTGGTCGCCGGCTCGTCGCTGTCCACCAGCCGCGCGTCGCGCA
>JBQGEI010000075.1:0-4886 GCA_052039535.1 Pseudoxanthomonas sp. | reverse complement strand
GCGTTACCAGTCCCACATCGCGCCGTCTTCCAGGCGCGCGATCGGCAGCTGCTTGGGCGAGTACGGGTACTTCGCCGCCAGCGCCTCGTCGATGTCCACGCCGATGCCCGGGGTGTCGCCCACGTGCAGGCGGCCGTTGCGAAGCACGTAGTCGTGCGGGAACACCGCATCGGTCTCGTCGGTGTGGAACATGTATTCCTGGATGCCGAAATTCGGGACCCAGGTGTCGAAGTGCAGCGCCGCGCCCATGGTCACCGGCGACAGGTCGGTGGCGCCGTGGAAGCCGGTGCGCACCTGGTGCAGGGCGGCGAAGTCGGCGATGCGGCGCACGTGGGTGATGCCGCCGCCGTGCACGATGGTGGTGCGGATGTAGTCGATCAGCTGGTTCTCGATCAGGTGCTTGCAGTCCCAGATCGAGTTGAACACCTCGCCCACCGCCAGCGCGGTGACCGAGTGCTTGCGGATCAGCTCGAACGACTTCTGGTTCTCCGCCGGGGTGGCGTCCTCCAGCCAGAACAGGCGGTAGGGCTCGACCGACTTGGCCAGGCGCGCGGCCTCGATCGGGCTCAGGCGATGGTGCACGTCGTGCAGCAGTTCCACGTCCGGGCCGTGGTCTGCGCGCAGCTGCTCGAACAGCTTCGGCACCACGTCCAGGTAGCGCGGGGTGTTCCAGGTGGTCTCCAGCGGCAGTTCGCTCTCGGCCGGTTCATAGCCCTTGGCATTGGAGATGCCGTAGGCCTTCTTGATGCCCGGCACGCCGCACTGCGCGCGCACGGCCAGGAAGCCCTGCTCGATGAACCGCCCCACCGCGTCGGACGCCTCGGCGATGTCGCGGCCATTGGCATGTCCATAGACCAGCGCGCCTTCGCGCGAGCGCCCGCCCAGCAGCTGGTACACCGGCAGCCCGGCCATCTTGCCGAGGATGTCCCACAGGGCCACGTCGACCGCGGCGATCGCGCTCATCGTGACCGGACCGCGGCGCCAGTACGCACCGCGGTAGAAGAACTGCCAGATGTCCTCGATGCGACCGGCATCGCGGCCGATCAGGTTCGGCACCACGTGGTCGTTCAGGTACGAGGCCACGGCCAGCTCGCGGCCGTTGAGGGTGGCGTCACCCAGGCCGTAGACGCCGGAGGCGGTGGTGATCTTCAGGGTGACGAAGTTGCGGCCCGGGCAGGTGACGATGACCTTGGCGTCGATGATGGTGCGGTCGTTCTTCGAGCCCTGTTCCGGATGGGTGTGGGTGCTGGTTTCGCTGGTCTGGCTGCTCATCGTGCGTGGTCGTCGTAGGGCATGGGGGAAATGGCGATCTCGAACGGTCCGGCCGGCTGGCCGGGGCCGCTGCCGTCGCGGTCGTACAGGGTGCAAACCGGGCTGTCGGCCCAGCAGTAGCGCACGCGGGTCGCCTCGTGGGCACCCGGCGCGCGCAGGGTGACGCGCTGGTTCCAGATCTCGGCCTGGGCGTAGCGGCAGGAATCCTCCGCGCTGCCGCACACCTCGAAACCGATCGGGCCAGGGGCACCATAGGCGATCAGGCGGCCGCCGACATCGCCGAAGGACACCACGATGGCATCGCCGTTGCGGCTGGCGGCCTGCGGCACCGGTCCGGCCGGGGCGATCCTCTCGCCGTAGGCCAGGTGGCGCATCGCCCGCGCCAGCCGGCGCCCAAGCTCCTGCTTGTTGGTCGGATGGATGTCGTAGCGGTCGCCGATGTCGATGGTGACCACCAGTCCGGTGCCGGGATCCTCGTCGGCCACCTGCTGCTGCGCCTGGCGCATCCGCGCCCAGTCGCTGGGGCCCGGCGCGGTCGGCGGGGTGCCGTAGTTGGGCAGCTGCACCACCATCAGCGGCAGGTCACTGCGGAACTGGTTGCGCCAGTCGCCACGCAGCGCGCGCAGCAGGTCGGCGTAGCGGGCGTGCTCGAAGGTGTTGGACTCGCCCTGGTACCACAGCGCCCCGCGCAGCCCGTAAGGGCCCAGCGGCGCGATCATGCCGTTGTACAGGGTCGCCAGCCCGGCCGCGCTCTGCCACGGCGCACGCGGCGGATCGCCCAGCTCCGGGGGCACCACGCGGTACTGCCAGCCGCCATCCAGCGGCACCCGGGTACCGTCGGCCAGGACCAGCGCGTGGGCCTCGGCCGGCCCGGCCAGCCCGCCCTCGCGGTAGGTGTCCAGCACGTTCACCACCACGGTGTTGGCGCCGGCCTTCAGCAGCCCCGGCGGCAGGCGGTATTCACGCCCGGCGCCGGCGCCATAGGTGCTGCCCACGGCATGGCCGTTGACCCAGGTGGTGTCGATCTCGTCGGCCGGGCCCAGCACCAGCACCGCGTCCTGTGCGGCCTGGGCCGCGGTGAGCTCGACGCCCGTGCGATACCAGACCATGCCGTTGAAGTCGGCCAGTTCCGGAACACCCCAGCGCTCCCACGCGCCCAGCTGCGCCGGCGCGGGACTCCAGCGACCGGCGGCGTTGCCCGGCGCCCACGGCTGGTCGTCGCCCGCCATGCCGGGGCGCGCGCTCCACCAGCCCTGCCAGAGCCGGCCCCAGTCGCCGAGGGCCGCCATCTCGTCGCTGGCGTAGCGCTCCAGCACGTCCAGCTCGCCGCCATAGCCCCCCAGCGCGCGCAGGGCCGGGGCGCTGGTCCAGGCCTGGATGCGGGAGCCGCCCCAGGCGGCGTTGACCAGGCCCATGGGCACGTCCACGGTCTTCTGCAGCTCGCGGGCGAAGAAGTAGCACGCGGCGGAGAAATCGCGCACCGATGCGGAGTCCACCGGCTTCCACGCCACGGCCTGGCCGAACTCGCGCTGCGGCTGCACCTGCGCCACCTGGGGCACGGTGAGCAGGCGGATGCGGTCGTTGCCGGCCCCGGCGATCTCGGCGCGCGCGTCCAGCGAGCGCCACACCTGCAGCTCCATGTTGGACTGGCCCGAGCACAGCCAGACATCGCCCACCAGCACGTCGGAAACGGCCTGGCGGGCCTGGCCGGCCTGCACGTTGAGGGTGTACGGCCCGCCGGCCTTCATCGCCGGCAGGGTGGCCTGCCACTGGCCATCGGCCCCGGCACGCACGCTGGTGCGCTTGCCGGCGATTTCCACCTGGACCTTCTCTCCCGGTCCGACCTGGCCCCACACGCGCAGCGGCTGGTCGCGCTGGAGCACGGCGTGGTCCTGGAACAGGCTGTGCAGCAACGGCGGCTGGCCGGCGTGCGCCGCGGCCAGCGGGGCAAGCGCCAGGCCGACCACGGCGCCGGCGCGGATGAGGCGTGGATGGGTCACTTGCCGTCTCCGGGTGCGAACGGGAATTCCAGCGACTTGTAGTACTCCACGTCGTGCGGCGGGGCGGCTTCGCCGGCCGGCAGCGGACGTTTCGAGAAGGTCTGGAAGTAGGCGATGCTGGCATCGCGCCACCACTGGGCCTCCTTCTCCTGGATGCCCAGGAACACCGAGACCTGGTGGTGGCGCGCCGGGTCGACCTTGCCTTCCAGCCCGGCCCAGGTGCCGCGCATGCCGCGCACGTAGTCCACGCCGCGGCCGTAGCGGGTCACCAGTTCGTCCCACAGGTTGCGGCCGGAAGCCATGCGGTGGTCCCACGGCACGTGGTGGAACCACAGCAGGAAGTCCTCCGGCACGGTGTCGATGCTGCCGAACTGTGCGGCCACCGGCGGCGCGTACTGGGCCACGGCATTGCTGCCGGTCGCGCTGCGGTCGAAGCCGATGCCACGGGCGTCGGCGCGGTGGTAGTAGACCGAGGTCCAGTCCGCGCGCGGGCCGCCCTCGACCCACGGGGCCGGGCCGTAGTGGTGGCCGCGGCCCATCAGGTGGTGCAGGCCCAGCGGGGTCATGTAATCCACCACCGCCTGGTGCGAACCCATCATCATGTCCAGTACCGGCTGCATCACCGCCGCATCGCTGGAGAAGGTCATGCCGATCCACTCGCGGGCGATCGCCTCGGAGCCGGCATACGGATCCCACGCCATGCGGCCGTAGGCGTACCAGTTGGCCTGGTCGAAGTGCGAACCGGACCAGTTGCGGTCCACGCCGATGTTGGCCACGCCCGCCATGCCGGTCAGCGCATGCCCCTCCAGCGAGCCGTCGATCACCTTGGCCACGGTGGAACCTGCACCCTTGGCGTGGGTATCGGCGCGCAGCACTTCCTCGTACATCGGCGCCAGGTACACCAGGTGGGTGGCGAAGCCCAGGTACTCCTTGGTGATCTGGAACTCCATCATCAACGGCGTCTTGGGCATCGCGCCGAACAGCGGGTGGAACGGCTCGCGCGGCTGGAAGTCGATCGCGCCGTTCTTGACCTGCACCAGCACGTTGTCGGCGAAGTTGCCGTCGTACGGCACGAACTCGGTGTACGCCTGCTTGGCGCGGTCGTCCGGCTCCTCGTGCGAGTACACGAAGGCGCGCCACATCACGATGCCACCGTGCGGGGCAAAGGCCTCGGCCATCATGTTGGCGCCGTCGGCGTGGCTGCGGCCGTAATCCTGCGGACCGGGCTGGCCCTCGGAGTTGGCCTTGATCAGGAAACCGCCGAAATCGGGGATGGTGCGGTAGATCTCGTCGATCTTGGCCTTCCACCACTGGCGCACGGCCGGATCCAGCGGATCGGCGGTCGGCAGGCCGCCGATTTCGATCGGGGCGCTGAAGCGCGCGCTCAGGTAGACCTTGATGCCGTAGGGGCGGAACACGCCGGCCAGCGCCGCGGTCTTCTCCAGGTACAGCGGTGTCAAAGCGAGCGCGCTGGTATTGACGTTGTTGAGCACGGTGCCGTTGATGCCGATCGAGGCATTGGCGCGCGCGTAGTCGGTGTAGCGCGGATCCAGCCACTCCGGCAGGCGGTGCCAGTCCCAGATCGACTCGCCGGCGTAGCCGCGCTCGACATAC
>JBQGEI010000074.1:0-9745 GCA_052039535.1 Pseudoxanthomonas sp. | reverse complement strand
ACTTCCAGCGACTTCACGCCGTAGTCGAGCGCGGCCTTGCCGGCCTTCTCGGCGGCGACCTGCGCGGCGAACGGGGTCGACTTGCGCGAACCGCGGAAGCCCGCGCCGCCCGAAGTCGCCCACGACAGCGCATTGCCCTGGCGATCGGTGATGGTGACGATGGTGTTGTTGAAAGAAGCGTGGACGTGGGCGATGCCGTCGGTGACGACTCGCTTGATCTTCTTCTTGGTCTTGGCAGCAGCTGGCTTGGCCATTGTCTATATGTCCCTTACTTCCGGATCGCCTTGCGCGGACCCTTGCGGGTGCGGGCGTTGGTACGGGTGCGCTGGCCGCGCAGCGGCAGGCCGCGACGGTGGCGCAGGCCGCGGTAGCAGCCCAGGTCCATCAGACGCTTGATGGCGATGCCGATTTCGCGGCGAAGGTCGCCTTCGACGATGTACTTGCCGATCTCGGCGCGCAGGCGCTCGATTTCCGGCTCGGACAGGTCACGGATCTTGGTCGACGTGGCCACGTTGGCGGCCTCGCAAACCTTCTTCGACCGGGTGCGGCCGATGCCATAGATGCTCTGCAACCCCACCCAGACGTGCTTATGGGTCGGCAGGTTGACGCCTGCAATACGCGCCATGACGCGATCTCCAAACTTGAGGGTCGGGGGCGCACAGGGCGTGCCCGACAGGATTGGTTCAAAAGTGAACTGCGAATTCTAGCAATGTCCCGGATTACTTTGGAAGTCCACGGCCTTCAAGCCGCCGCAGACCCGGCATGGGGAGTGTGCCCATGCTCCGGCGCCGGACCCCGCTGGCCCCGGTTTCCCGGGCCCGGCCGCGCTACTCCAGCGCAGCACCGCAAGGTCTCACCCGCGCGCGAGACGTCGCACGGGCCGCCCATTTCTGGAAGTACCAGCCCGGGGGCCGGTCTGCCGGCGGAATGGGTCCGCCGGACTTGCGATGCAGTGACCCGTCAGCCGCGCGACAGGCCGCGCGACCCACCCTTCAGGTTGGCCTTCTTCAGCAGGCTCTCGTACTGGTGGGACATCAGGTGCGCCTGGACCTGCGCAATGAAGTCCATCACCACCACCACCACGATCAGCAGCGAAGTACCGCCGAAGTAGAACGAGGTGCCCAGCTGGGTACGCATGATCTCCGGCAGGAGGCACACGATCACCAGGTAGGCCGCGCCGGCCGCGGTCAGGCGGGTCAGCACGCCATCGATGTAGTCGGCGGTGGCCTTGCCCGGACGGATGCCCGGGATCAGGGCGCCGGACTTCTTCAGGTTGTCCGCGGTCTCCTGCGAGTTGAAGACCAGCGCGGTGTAGAAGAACGCGAACCCGGCGATCAGCGCCGCCAGCGCGATCATGTGCAGCGGCTCGCCCGGGGCCAGCGCGTTCGAGATCCGCTGCAGCCAGGTGGCCGAGGTGGCCTGGCCCGACCACAGGCTCAGCGTGGCCGGGAATGCGAGGATGCTCGAGGCGAAGATCGCGGGGATCACGCCGGACATGTTGAGCTTCAGCGGCAGGAACGAGGTCTGGTTCATGTACGCGTTGCGGCCACCCTGGCGGCGCGCGTAATTCACCGTGATGCGGCGCTGGCCGCGCTCGACGAACACCACGAACCAGGTGAACGCGCCAACCACCAGCGCGATCAGCACCAGGCTGAGGAAGTTCATGCTGCCGTTCTGGAATGCCTGGAAGGTCTGGATGACCGCACCCGGCAGGCCGGCGACGATGCCGGCGAAGATGATCAGCGATACGCCGTTGCCGATGCCGCGTTCGGTCACCTGCTCACCGATCCACATCAGCAGGATGGTACCGGCGGTCAGGGCCACCACAGCGGTCAGCACGAAGCCCATGCCCGGGCTGTACACCACCGGCATGCCGCCCGGGGCGACCTGGTTCTGCAGCGCCATCGCGATGCTGCCGCCCTGCACGATCGCCAGGCCCACCGCGCCGATGCGCGAATACTGGGTGATCTTGCGCCGGCCGGACTCACCTTCCTTCTGCATCGCCTTCAGCGTCGGGAAGATGTGCACCGCCAGCTGCATCACGATCGACGCCGAGATGTACGGCATCACGTTCAGCGCGAACACGCTGAAACGGCTCAGGGCGCCGCCCGAGAACATGTTGAACATGTCCACGATGCCACCGCCCTGCGCCTGCATCATGGCAAGCATGGCATCGGGGTTGACGCCCGGCACCGGCACGAAACAGCCGATCCGATAGACGACCAACGCCCCCAGCACGAACAGCAGGCGCTGGCGAAGTTCGGTGAACTTGCCCATGCCACTGCCGAGATTGCCGATGCCAGCCTGCGCCATGTGCGACTTACTCCTCGATGCTGCCGCCGGCAGCCTCGACCGCGGCCTTGGCGCCGGCGGTCAGTGCGATGCCCTTGATGACCAGCTTCCGCGACAGTTCGCCCTTCTTGACGATCTTCGCGCGCTTGGCGGACGACGGGACCAGCTTGGCGGCCTTGAGGGCCGCGAAGTCGACCGTATCGCCCTCGATCAGCTCGAGCTTGTACAGCAGCACCTCGGCAGTGTCCTTGGCCGTCATCGAGCGGAAGCCGATCTTCGGCAGGCGACGCTGCATCGGGGTCTGGCCGCCTTCGAAGCCAGCCTTGATCTTGCCCTTGCCGGAACGGGCAAAGGAGCCCTTGTGGCCACGGCCGGCGGTCTTGCCGAGGCCGGAACCGATACCACGGCCAACGCGGGTGCGCTCCTTGCGGGCGCCCTCGGCGGGCTTGAGAGTGTTCAGACGCATGGGATTCTCCTTAGTCCTCAACCCGCACCAGGTAGTGCAGCTGGTTGATGAGGCCGCGAACCTGCGGGCTGTCCTTCAGCTCGCGCACGTCGTTGAGCTTGTTCAGGCCCAGGGCCTTCACCGAAAGACGGTGGCGGGACTGGGTGCCGCGCAGGCCGCGCACCAGGCGCACCTTGACGGTCTTGCTGGACTCGTTAGCCATTGATGATCTCCTCCGCCTTCTTGCCGCGCTTGGCTGCGATGCGGGTCGGGGACTGCATGGCTTCCAGGCCCTTCAGGGTGGCGCGGACCAGGTTGATCGGGTTGCGCGAACCGACGGCCTTGGCCAGCACGTCCTTCACGCCCACGGCTTCCAGCACGGCGCGCATGGCGCCACCGGCGATCACGCCGGTACCTTCGGAGGCCGGCTGCATGAACACGCGGGCGGCGCCGTGACGGGCCTTCACCGGGTGCCACAGGGTGCCCTTGTTGAGGTCGACGTTCAGCATGCCCTTGCGCGCATACTCCATCGACTTCTGGATGGCCACCGGGACCTCGCGGGCCTTGCCGTAGCCGAAGCCGACGCGGCCTTCGCCGTCGCCGACCACGGTCAGCGCGGTGAAGGTGAACTGGCGGCCACCCTTGACGGTCTTGCTGACGCGGTTGACCGCGATCAGCTTCTCGATCATGCCGTCATCGACTTTCTCTTCGCGGTTGCGGTCGCGATCACGACCCCGCGGCTGACGCTCATCTGCCATTTCTAGTTCCTTGTTGTCTGGATATGTACGGCTCGGACGCCGCTTGTTGTTGTGGCCTGGAGCCGTGGAGCGTTCCGTCGACGCAGAAGGAAGACGGCGCCCGGCGCTACCCGCGCCGGCAGGTCAGTCCCACCCCGGGGGGCGGGACTGCGGAATCAGAACTGCAGGCCACCCTCACGGGCGGCATCGGCCAGAGCCTTGATGCGGCCGTGGAAGCGGTAGCCCGAGCGGTCGAAGGCGACCTTCTCGACACCGGCAGCCTTGGCGCGCTCGGCGATCAGCTGGCCGACCTTGGTGGCCGCATCGGTGTTCTTGCCGTTCTTCAGGCCATCCTTGACGTCGGCCTGGAGGGTGTTGGCGGCGGCGATCACCTTGGAGCCGTCAGCGGTGAACAGCTGCGCGTACAGGTGCTGGCCGGTACGCAGCACCGACAGGCGCGGCACGCCGAGCTTGCGGATGTGCGAACGGGTGGTCTTGGCACGGCGCAGGCGGGCGTCGTTCTTGATGCTCATTGTGTTGTCCTCGGAAAGCGGATCGGCCTGGGCACATCCCCGCGGCACCGGCGCAGCCGGGACCCGCGGGAACACGCATTACGCCTTCTTGGCTTCCTTGCGAATGATGACTTCGTCGGAATACTTCACGCCCTTGCCCTTGTAGGGCTCCGGCGGACGGACGGCGCGGATCTTGGCGGCGATCTCGCCGACGCGCTGCTTGTCGGCGCCCTGGACCAGGATCTCGGTCTGGGTCGGCGTGGACAGCGTGATGCCTTCCGGCGCGGTGAACACCACCGGGTGCGAGAACCCGAGGGACAGGTTCAGGTCGCTGCCCTGCATGGCGGCGCGGTAACCCACGCCGACCAGCTCGAGCTTGCGCTCGAAACCTTCGGACACGCCCTTGACCATGTTGGCCAGGATGGCGCGCACGGTGCCAGTCAGCGGGACCAGCGACGGGTCATTGGCCGACAGCACGGCATTGCCGTCTTCGATGGCGATCTGCACGCCGGCCGGCTTTGCCAGCGACAGCGTACCCTTCGGACCCTTGGCGCTGACGCTGGTGTCCTGGATGTTCAGTTCCACGCCCTTGGGCAGGGCGATCGGCTTCTTGGCTACGCGGGACATGGTCGTCGTACTCCTTCGATTAGGCCACGTAGCACAGGACTTCGCCGCCAACGCCAGCGCTGCGCGCCTGCTTGTCGGTCATGATGCCCTGGGAGGTGGAGATGATGGCCACGCCGAGGCCACCAAGGACCTTGGGCAGCTCGCTCTTGCCGCGGTACAGGCGCAGGCCCGAGCGCGAGGCGCGCTTCAGCTGCTCGATGACCGGACGGCCCTCGAAGTACTTCAGAACAATCTCGAGTTCGGCCTTGTTCTTCTCGCCCTGGACCACGCGCACGTCGGCGATGTAGCCCTCGTCCTTGAGGACGTTGGCAATGGCGACCTTGATCTTGGAGGACGGCATCTTCACCGCCGGCTTGCCGACCGCGGCCGCATTCTTGATGCGGACCAGCATGTCGGCGATGGGATCAGTCATGCTCATGAATGGTTCCTTGAGTGCACCGATATCCGCTTTCGCGAAATCTGTATTTTCCCGGGAGGGGCCGGGGCCCTTGCCGCACCCGGCCAGGCCGGGCAAGCGCGGAATAATAGCAGGAAACCGGCCCGCGTGGGCCGGCTTCCGTCAGCGGGACGGCCGGGGGCCGCCCTGCCCTTGTTACCAGCTGGCCTTGCGCAGGCCGGGCACGTCGCCACGCATGGTGGCTTCGCGCAGCATGTTGCGGCCGAGGCCGAACTTGCGGTACACGCCACGCGGACGGCCCGACAGCTCGCAACGGTTGCGCTGGCGGCTCGGCGAGGAGTCGCGCGGCAGCTTGGCCAGCTTGGTCGCGGCCTCGATCTTCTCTTCGTACGACGCGGTCTGAGAGGAGACGACCTTCTTCAGCTCGTCGCGCTTGGCCGCATACTTCTTGGCCAGCTTCTCGCGCTTGGCGTCGCGGTTGACCATGGAGGTCTTTGCCATTTCTGTATCCCTTAGTTGCGGAACGGGAACTTGAACGCCTCGAGCAGCGCCTTGGCCTCGGCGTCGGTCTTGGCGGTCGTGGTGATGGCGATATCCATGCCGCGGATCGCGTCGACGGCGTCGAAGTCGATTTCCGGGAAGATGATCTGCTCCTTCACGCCCATGTTGTAGTTGCCACGGCCGTCGAACGAACGGCCGGACACGCCACGGAAGTCGCGCACGCGCGGCAGCGCGACGCTGACCAGGCGGTCCAGGAACTCGAACATCTGGTTCCGGCGCAGCGTGACCTTGCAGCCGATCGGCCAGCCGTCGCGGATCTTGAACGAGGCCACCGAGACGCGGGCCTTGGTGGTCACCGGCTTCTGGCCGGTGATCTTGGCCAGGTCGGCGACGGCGTTCTCCAGCACCTTCTTGTTGGTTGCTGCTTCGCCGACACCCATGTTCACGGTGATCTTGACGAGCCGGGGCACTTCCATCGGATTGCTGTAACCGAACTTCTCCATGAGAGCCGGCACAACCTGTTCCTTGTAGATCTTTTCGAGCCGCGTGGTCATTGCTTCATTCCTCAGGCGTCAAGCGCCTCACCACTGGAGCGGAACACACGCAGTTTGCGTCCATCCTCCAGGACCTTGTAGCCAATGCGCTCGCCCTTGCCGGAGGCAGGGTTGAGCGGCATCACGTTGGAAATGTGGATCGAGGCTTCGCGCTCGACCACGCCGCCGGCGACGCCCGCCTGCGGGTTCGGCTTGGTGTGCCGCTTGACCAGGTTGACGTTGGCCACGACCACACGGTCGCCGTCCACGCGCACAACCTCGCCCTGCTTGCCCTTGTCCTTGCCGGTGGTGACCACGACCTGGTCACCCTTCTTGATACGGTTTGCCATGTCTGCTTCCTCCGCTCAGAGCACTTCAGGCGCGAGCGAGACGATCTTCATGAACTTCTCGGAACGCAGTTCACGGGTCACCGGCCCGAAGATACGGGTGCCGATCGGCTCCTGCTTGTTGTTCAGCAGGACGGCGGCATTGCCGTCGAAGCGGATCAGCGAGCCGTCGGCGCGACGCACACCCTTGCGGGTGCGGACCACGACGGCGTCGTAAACCTCGCCCTTCTTGACCTTGCCACGCGGGATCGCGTCCTTGACGGTCACCTTGATGATGTCACCGATGCCGGCGTAACGGCGCTTGGAGCCGCCCAGCACCTTGATGCACATCAGTTCCTTGGCGCCGGAGTTGTCGGCGGCGTCAAGGTAGCTCTGCATCTGGATCATGATTCAGATCTCCCTTATTCGGCCGCGCGGGTGACGACTTCAACCACGCGCCAGTTCTTGGTCTTGGACATCGGTGCGATCTCGGTCACGCGCACCACGTCGCCCTCGTTGCAGCTGTTGTCCGCATCGTGGGCGTGGAGCTTGGTCGAGCGCTTGATGTACTTGCCGTACAGCGCGTGCTTGACCTGACGCTCGACCAGGACGGTAACCGTCTTGTCCATCTTGTTGCTGACGACGCGGCCTTCGACCGTGCGCAGCGGCTTGTTGTTGTTCTCGCTCATCGCTGCGATCCCTTACTTGTTGGCGCCGAGCAGGGTCTTGACACGAGCGATCTCGCGGCGCACCCGGCGGGTTTCGTGGGTCTTCGTCAGCTGGCCGGTCGCCCGCTGCATGCGCAGGGAGAACTGCTCCTTGCGCAGGTCAAGCAGGTGGGCCTTCAGGTCGTCGGACGACTTTTCACGGAGTTCGTTGATCGTAGCCATTAGCGCACCGTGCGGGTCACGAAGGTGGTGGTGACCGAGAGCTTCGCGGCCGCCAGGCGGAACGCCTCGCGCGCCTGCTCCTCCGACACACCCTCGATTTCATAGATCATGCGGCCGGGCTGGATCTGGGCCACCCAGTACTCGACGTTACCCTTGCCCGAGCCCATGCGGACCTCGATGGGCTTCTGGGTGATCGGCTTGTCCGGGAAGACGCGGATCCACATCTTGCCGCCGCGCTTGACGTAGCGGCTGATCGTGCGGCGGGCCGCCTCGATCTGGCGCGCGGTCAGGCGGCCGTGGGCGGTGGCCTTGAGGCCGAACTCGCCGAAGGACACGGCATTGGCGCTCCAGCTCAGGCCATCGTTACGGCCCTTGTGCTGCTTGCGGTACTTGGTTCGCTTGGGTTGCAACATCGCCGTTACCTCGCTTCACGTGCCGGACGGGAGGGACGCTCGCGGTCGCCACGCTCGCCACGGGGGCTGCTGGCTTCTTCCGGCTTCTCCTGTCCAACCTGGGCGAAGTCGAAGATCTCGCCCTTGTAGACCCATACCTTGATGCCGATCACGCCATAGGTGGTGTGCGCTTCGGCAAACCCGTAGTCGATGTCCGCGCGGAGGGTATGCAGCGGCACGCGGCCTTCGCGGTACCACTCCGAACGGGCGATCTCGGCGCCGTTCAGACGGCCGGCGACGTTGACCTTGATGCCCAGGGCACCGAGGCGCATCGCGTTGCCCACGGCGCGCTTCATGGCGCGGCGGAACATGATGCGGCGCTCGAGCTGCTGCGCGATCGACTCGGCGACCAGCTGCGCGTCCAGCTCGGGCTTGCGCACTTCGCTGACATTGATGTGCGCCGGGACGCCCATCAGCGCGCTGACTTCCTTGCGCAGCTTCTCGATGTCCTCGCCACGCTTGCCGATCACCACGCCCGGACGGGCGGTGTGGATCGTCACGCGCGCGGTCTTGGCCGGACGCTCGATCAGGATGCGGCTGATGCCGGCCTGGGCCAGCTTCTTGCGCAGCATCTTGCGGACCTTGAGGTCGGCCGCCAGGTAGTCGGCGTACTCGCCCTTGCCGGCGTACCACTTCGAGTTCCAGTCCTTGGCGATGCCCAGGCGGATACCGGTGGGATGAACTTTGTGACCCATATTACTTGCCCTCTCCCACGACGACGGTGATGTGGCTGGTCCGCTTGAGGATGCGGGTGCCGCGACCCTTCGCACGCGCCATGAAGCGCTTCAGGGTCGGGCCCTCGTCGACCATGATGGTCTTCACACGGAGGGCGTCCACGTCGGCGCCGTTGTTGTTCTCGGCGTTGGCAATGGCGGACTCGACGACCTTCTTGATGAGGGCGGCGGCCTTCTTGTCGGAGAACTTCAGCAGGGCGACGGCACGGTCGGCCGGCAGGCCGCGCACCTGGTCGGCGACCAGGCGGGCCTTCTGCGGGGAGATGCGCACGGTGCGCAGGATGGCTTTCGCTTCCATGGTCATCTCCTTACTTCGACTTCTTGTCGCCACCGTGACCCTTGAAGGTCCGGGTGACAGCAAATTCGCCGAGCTTGTGGCCGACCATGTTCTCGTTGACGAGCACCGGAACGTGGTTCTTGCCATTGTGGATGGCGATGGTGAATCCCACCATTTCCGGCAGGATCATGGAACGGCGCGACCAGGTCTTGATCGGCTTCTTGGTGCCGGCCGCAGACTCCACCTTCTTGACGAGGTGGTGATCGACGAACGGGCCTTTCTTGAGGGAACGTGGCATGGTCGATTAGCCCCTGCGATCGCGGACGATGAACTTCTGGGTGCGCTTGTTGTTGCGCGTCTTGTAACCCTTGGTCGGGACACCCCACGGGGTGACCGGATGCGGGTTACCCTGGCCAGCCTTGGCCTCACCACCGCCGTGCGGATGGTCAACCGGGTTCATCGCCGCGCCGCGGACGGTCGGCTTGACACCGCGCCAGCGCTTGGCGCCGGCCTTGCCCAGCTTCTCCAGGTTGTGCTCGTCGTTGCTGACCTCGCCGATGGTGGCGCGGCACTCGGACGGAACCTTGCGCATCTCGCCCGAACGCAGGCGCAGCGTGGCATGGCCGCCTTCACGGGCGACGAGCTGGGCCGAGGCACCGGCGGCACGGGCGATCTGCGCACCCTTGCCCGGCTTCAGCTCGATGCAATGCACCGTAGTGCCGACCGGGATGTTGCGCAGCGGCAGGGTGTTGCCAGCCTTGATCGGGGCATCCAAACCGGCGATCACCTGATCACCAGCCTTCAGGCCCTTCGGGGCGATGATGTAGCGACGCTCGCCATCGACGTAGCACAGCAGCGCGATGTGCGCGGTGCGGTTCGGATCGTATTCGATCCGCTCCACGCGCGCGGGGATGCCTTCCTTGTCGCGCTTGAAGTCGATGAGACGATAGTGCTGCTTGTGGCCACCACCGAGATGACGGGTGGTGATGCGACCGTGGTGGTTGCGACCGCCGGACTTGCTC
>JBQGEI010000073.1:0-5476 GCA_052039535.1 Pseudoxanthomonas sp. | reverse complement strand
GGCCCGTACCGGGTGGATACCGATGCCAACGACGTCAGCTGGGACGCCAGCGCGGTCTACGCGTTCAACGACGAGGTGAACCTCTACGCGCGCGTGGCCAAGGGCTTCCGCGCACCGTCTGTCCAGGGCCGGCTGCTGTTCGCCGACCCGGGCGCGCCCAACGGCGGGGTGACCACCGCCGATTCGGAGGAGGTGATCTCCTGGGAGGCCGGCATCAAGGCCGACCTGTGGGACCGCCGCGCGCGCCTGGGCTTCAACCTGTTCCGCTACACCGTGGACGACCAGCAGATCATCGCGGTGGGCGGCGGCAGCAACATCGCCACCCTGCTCAACGCCGACCGCACCGTGGGCCAGGGCTTCGAGCTGGACCTGGAGGCCTACCTGACCGACCAGCTGCTGGTCACCCTCGGTTCCAGCTACAACGACACCGAGATCCAGGACAGCAGCCTGGCGGTGGCGCCGTGCGCCGCCTGCACCGTGACCGATCCGCTGGATGGTTCCGGTCGCGCGCTGATCGACGGCAACTCCCTGCCGCAGGCACCGGAATGGGTGCACAACCTGACCGCGCGCTACGGCGTGCCACTGGCCAGCGGCGAGCTGTACGTCTACACCGACTGGGCCTACCGCAGCGAGGTGAATTTCTTCCTGTACGAGTCGCTGGAGTTCCGCGGCAAGTCCTCGCTGGAAGGCGGCCTGCGCGTGGGCTACGCCTGGCAGGACGGCGACCGCGAAGTGGCGCTGTTCGGCCGCAACATCACCGACCAGGTGCGCGTGGTCGGCGCGATCGACTTCAACAACCTCACCGGCTTCCTCAACGAGCCGCGGACCTGGGGCGTGGAGTTCCGCACCCGGTTCTGAGTGCCGGGGCGGCGGCGCCTGCCGCCGCCCCGCCGGAAACACCCACCCCGCGGGCCGGACACCCACCGGCCTGCTCCTCTCCCGAGCCCAAGGCCGCCGATGTCGACTGTTCCCGCGCCCCCGCGCCGCCTGCCCTGGATCGTCGCCGGCGACCTCAACGGCTTCTTCGGCCTGGTGGTGGACAACCTCTCCATCCTCGGCTTCATCGCTGCGGCGCTGGTGGGGATCTTCCAGTTCCCGGCGGATATCGTGTTCGGACGCATGTTCCCCGGCACCGCCCTGGGCGTGCTGGTCGGCAACCTCATCTACACCGCGATGGCGCGGCGCCTGGCCGTGCGCAGCGGGCGCGAGGACGTCACCGCGATGCCGCTGGGCCTGGATGCGCCGACCAGCATCGGCATGGCCCTGCTGGTGCTGGGTCCGGCCTATGCCGGTTTCACGGGGCAGGGCATGGCGCCGCACGCCGCGGCGCTGGCGACCTGGCAGCTGGGCATGGCCTCGCTGGTGGTGATGGGCCTGCTCAAGCTGCTGCTCTCCTTCGCCGGCGACTGGGTCACGCGGGTGCTGCCGCGCGCCGCGCTGCTCGGTTCCATCGGTGGCGCCGCGCTGGCGCTGCTCGGTTTCCTGCCGCTGGTGGAGACCCTGCGCAATCCGGTGGTCGGCATCGCCACCCTGGGCCTGCTGCTGTACGTGCTGGTCGGCAAGGGCCGGCTGCCGTGGCGGGTGCCGGGGGTGTTGGCCGCCTTCGTGGTCGGCACCGCGCTGTACTACGGCCTGGGCCTGGCCGGGCTGGGCCTGCCG
Organism: Pseudoxanthomonas sp.; assembly: GCA_052039535.1. Lineage (GTDB taxonomy): Bacteria > Pseudomonadota > Gammaproteobacteria > Xanthomonadales > Xanthomonadaceae > Pseudoxanthomonas. The sequence goes on along the minus strand of JBQGEI010000073.1, from coordinate 3,817 downwards.
GGCTTCAGCCTGCCGGAACTGCAGCCGCTGGCGTTCGTGCTGCCGCTGCCCGGCGCGGGTTTCATCACCGGCCTGCCCTACACCGTGCCCTACCTGCCCCTGCTGCTGCCGTTCGGCCTGCTGATGGTGGTCGGTGGCATCAACGTGGCCGAGAGCGCACGCGCCGCCGGCGACGACTACCGCACCCGCGACGTGCTGCTGGCCGAGGCCATCTCCACCCTGGTCGCCGGGGTCTGCGGCGGCGTGGCCCAGACCACGCCGTATATCGGGCAGCCGGCCTACAAGCACATGGGCGCGCGCCACGGTTACACGCTGCTGGCAGGGCTGTTCATCGGCCTGGGCGGCATCCTCGGCTACGTGTCGATGCTGGTGCAGTGGCTGCCGGTGGCGGTGCTGGCACCGATCATCGTCTACGTCGGCCTGGACATCACGGTGCAGGCTTTCCATGAGAGCCCGCGACGGCATGCGCCGGCCGTGGCGCTGGCGTTCCTGCCGGCGATCGCCTACCTGCTGGTGATCAAGCTCGGCAATCCGGCCTGGATCGCACCCGAAGCATTCGCCGCGCTGTACACCGGAGGCGATGGCCATGGCCTGTCGGACCTGGCCACGATCGTGACCCTCGGCAACGGCTTCATCATCACCGCGATGCTGTGGAGCACGGCCCTGGTGGCGCTGGTGGAGCAGCGTCCGCGCCGGGCCGCCGGGGTGCTGCTGCTGGCCGCGCTGCTGACCCTGGTGGGCGTGATCCACTCGGTGGATCCTCGCGGCGGCATCTACCTGCCATGGTCGCTGGAGGGCATGCGCGCCACCATCGCCTGGCAGTTCGCCGCCGCCTACGCGGTACTGGCGCTGCTGCTGGCAGTGCTGTCGCTGCAGGGTGCGCAGGCACCCCGGCGCGCCTGATCCATCCGTCGGGAACCCGCGCCAGCGGGGCGGGTCATACCTGCATCCCCGACGCAGAAGGAGACGAGATGCCGCATGCAAGCAGGCGGCCCGCGCGCTGGCCATGGCTGCTGGTGGCCATCGCGGTGGCCGCGACGGCATGGTGGTTGCTGCGCCCCGCGCCGCCGCCGCTCCAGGACGCGCCGACGATGCCGCCGGCCCTGGCCCACGACGCGCTTCCCCCGCCATCGATGCTGCCGGGCGCCGATGAGCCCCCCGGCATCCAGCATCCGGTGGCGCCGGCAGTGGACGCCGCCGACGCGGCGATCCCGACTCTGGCCGACAGCGACGCCGCGGTGCTGCACGCGCTGGAAGCGCTTGCCGGGGACCCTTCGGTGTTTGGCGTACTGGTCCGCGGGCACGTGGTGCAGCGGCTGGTGGTGATGGTCGACAACCTGACCGAGCCGCGCGTGACCGCCCCGGCGCTGGCGCTGCGCCCGTTGCCGGGCGAGTACGCGGTGACCGCGGGCGGGTCGGCCACGGTCGCCGACGCCGCAGCCAACAGCGCGCGCTACGCGCCGTACGTGGCCGCTTTCACGGGCGCCGATGCCGGGCGGGTGGCCGATGCCTACCGTCGCTTCTACCCGCTGTTCCAGGCGGCCTATGTCGAACTCGGCTATCCGGACGGGTACTTCAACGACCGGCTGGTACAGGTGATCGACCACCTGCTGCAGGCGCCGGTGCCGCAGGCGGACACCGCGCTCGTGCGCGACGAGCGCGGCCGCTGGCGCTATGCCGATCCGGCGCTGGAATCGGCGTCGGTCGGGCACAAGGCGCTGATGCGCCTGTCCGCCGGGCAGCAGGCGGCGGTCAAGGCGCAGCTGCGCGCGCTGCGCCGGGCACTGGCACGGCCCTGAGGAGCCCGCGCGGGCGCGGCGGGGTATCCTGCGCGCCCGCACGTGCCTGCAGTCTTCCGATGACCGGCGTCCCGAGCCCGTTCCTTCTGTCCACGGCCGCCGAGCCCACCGTGTTCCAGCAGCTGCTGGGCGCGCCGTTCTTCAACCTGCCGCCCAGCCTGCGCCGGCTGCATTCGGTCCGCGGACTGGACGCCTGGACCGGCGAGGTGGGGGTCGAGCGGGGCGGCGGCCTGCTGGCGCGGATCTGCGGCCGCCTGGCCGGCATGCCGCCGGCGATGCACGCGGCAGCGCTGCGGGTGGAGTTCAACGCGGCCGCCAGATCCGAGACCTGGAGCCGCCATTTCGGTCGCCACCGCAGGGTCTCGCGCCTGCGCAGCCGCAAGGGCCTGCTGCTGGAGCGGCTGGGCCCGCTGCAGTTGCGGTTCGTGCTGCACGCGGCCAATGGCGCGATCTACTGGAACGTCGCCCGGGCCCGCCTGCTGGGGCTGCTGCCGCTGCCCGCCCGCCTGTTCGGCGGGGTGCAGTGCCGCGAATGGGAGCAGGATGGGCGCTACCACTTCCATGTCGAGGCCGCGCTGCCGCTGGCCGGGCCGGTGGTCACCTACCGCGGCTGGCTGGAGCCGGCCGGCAGCGGCGCCGGCTGAGCGCGGGCCTCAGGCCCCCGCGTCCGCCGCGCCCGCCTCCAGCAGGAAGGCCAGCTTGCGTTCGCGTGGCAGGCGCTTGATCTCCCATTCGGCGCGCGAGGCGCTGGCCCGGTCCGGGAACGGGCGGCGGCCGAGCAGCCGCAGCGGCGGGTTGGCCCGCGTGTAGCGCGCGCCCCTGCCGGCCAGGTGGGCCTGGTAGCGTGCTTCCACGTCCGGGCTGATGCCGGCGTACCAGGCGCCGTTGCGGCACTCGATCAGGTACAGGAACCAGGGGCGGGCGGGGTCGGGCATGGCCGGCATTATCCCAACGCCCGGCCTCCAGGCGCGGCGGCCGGACTTGAAACCGGCCAGGCGGACCGCATTGTGGTGACATCGCCGGCCCCGCCGGCCCCCTCTTCGAGGATCTCCCCATGCGGATGGACAAGCTCACCTCCCGTTTCCAGCAGGCGCTGGCCGACGCGCAGTCGCTGGCCGTGGGCCGCGACCACAACCTGCTCGAGCCGGCCCACGTGCTGGTCGCGCTGCTGGACCAGTCCGGGGGCAGCACCCGGCCGCTGCTGGCCCAGGCCGGGGTCAACGTGCCGGTGCTGCGCGAGCGCCTCGGCGAGGCGCTGGAGAAGCTGCCCAAGGTCTCCGGCCAGGCCGGCAACCTGTCCATCGGCAACGAGTTGGGCCGCCTGCTCAACCTCACCGACAAGCTGGCACAGCAGAACGGCGACCAGTTCATCGCCAGCGAATGGTTCGTGATGGCGGCGCTGGAGGACGCCGGCGCGACCGGCCAGGCGCTCAAGGCCGCCGGCGCCGACAGGGCGCGCCTGCAGGCGGCGATCGGCAGGATCCGCGGCGGCGAGACGGTGCAGTCGGAGAACGCCGAGGAGCAGCGCCAGGCGCTGGAGAAGTACACCATCGACCTCACCGCGCGCGCCGAATCGGGCAAGCTCGACCCGGTGATCGGCCGCGACGAGGAAATCCGCCGCACCATCCAGGTCCTTCAGCGCCGCACCAAGAACAACCCGGTGCTGATCGGCGAGCCCGGCGTGGGCAAGACCGCGATCGTCGAGGGCCTGGCCCAGCGCATCGTCAAGGACGAGGTGCCCGAGGGGCTGCGCGGCAAGCGCGTGCTCTCGCTGGACATGGGCGCGCTGATCGCCGGCGCCAAGTATCGCGGCGAGTTCGAGGAGCGGCTGAAGGCGGTGCTCAACGACCTGGCGCGCAACGAAGGCCAGATCATCCTGTTCATCGACGAGCTGCACACCATGGTGGGGGCCGGCAAGGCCGACGGGGCGATGGACGCGGGCAACATGCTCAAGCCGGCCCTGGCGCGCGGCGAGCTGCACTGCATCGGTGCCACCACCCTGGACGAGTATCGCCAGT
>JBQGEI010000072.1:0-20405 GCA_052039535.1 Pseudoxanthomonas sp. | reverse complement strand
GAAGTCCTTCATCGAGTACAGCTGCGACTGGTTGCCGTAGTACTGGTCGACCCACGCCACCGGCGGACGGGTCGGGTCCGGGTTCTCGATCTTGTTCCAGTCGTCGCTGATCACGCCCCAGTTGTAGGTCGTGTAGAAGCTGGTGTAGCTGCGGTCGGCCAGGCGGACGCCGAAGCGGGCCATGCGCCACCAGTCGCTGTCGAAGCTGTACTCGAAGTCCAGGCGCGCGGCACGCTCGCGGCCTTCGTTGTCGGCCAGGTGGTCCATGGCCGAACGCCAGAAGTAGTTCTCCTGCTGCAGCGCCGCGGCCGGGTCGTCCAGGGTCACCGACGGGTACTTGCCGGTGAGGTCGAGGTTGATGCCTTCCAGCAGGGTCGAGGTGTGGACCGAGAAGTCCACCTGGTCGCTCTCGGCCTTGACGTACTGCAGGTCGCCGCGCATGACCAGCTTGTCGGTCATGTAGGTGCGGAAGCTGGTCGAGAAGTCGGTGGTCTGCGAGGTCTGGACGTTGTAGCGGTTGCCCACCGCGAACTGGATGCCCGGGCCCTGGTACATCGACGGCGTCGCGTCGTCGGGCGAACCACGCCAGCCGCCCAGGCGGATCGCGCCCTTCAGGAAGCGGCCACGCGAGTCGTACATGAACTGCGTGCCCGGCATCGGAATGATCTTGTTGGTGCGGTCGGCCAGGCCGTCGCCACCGTCGTAGGCGTTGCCGTAGTAGTCCGGGTCGCCGGTCCAGTTGTCGGTGTTGTTGGCCTCACCGGCGCCGGTGTACTCCATGAAATGCTCGCGCCAGGTCATGTCGTACTTGGAGGTGATCACCTGGGTGACGATCTCGGTGTCCTCGTTCGGACGCCACTGGAACGCGAAGGCACCGCCCTGGCGCTTGCGCTCGAAATCGGTGCGGCGCCAGTTCACGCCGCCAGGCACGAACACGTGGTCGAAATCGGTGCCGTCCAGCAGCAGGTCGCGCTGGCTGTCCGAGGACACCCATGCCTCCTGCTCCCAGTCGTACACCCAGCCCTCGCCGTTGGGCAGGCCTTCGGGCTGCTCGGCCGGGGTGCGGCCGCGACGCGAGTACGGCTGGATCTGGATGCCGTCGGACTGGGTGGCCAGCTCCGAATAGGAGATGTTGGCCAGGAAGCCCATCTCGCCCACGCCGGTCTGCCAGCGGTCGGAGAACAGGAACGAGGCCGACGGACGGGCGTCCTTGGCCTTGTCGCCGTAGTTGTAGTCCAGGCTGCCGGCGATCTTGCGGCCCGGCTCGTCGAACGGCTTGCGGGTGCGCAGGTTGACCGTGCCGCCCAGGCCGCCCTCGATGATCTCGGCCGAAGGGTTCTTGTAGATGTCCACGCCGGCCATCAACTCGGCCGGCACTTCCTCGAAGCTCAGGCCACGGCCGCCGTTGGCGCTGAACACGTCGCGGCCGTTGAGCTCGCCGCGCACGAAGGTCAGGCCGCGGATCATCACGCCGCTGCCTTCGGCGGAGAAGTGGTCGGTATCGTCACGCGCCGCGAAACCGGTCACGGTGACGCCGGAGACGCGCTTGAGGGTCTCGGTCACGCTGCGGTCCGGCATGGCGCCAATGTCCTGCGCGGTCACCGAGTCGATGATCTGCTCGGCTTCCTGCTTGAGGTCCTGGGCACGCATCAGGCTGCCACGCAGGCCGGTGACCTGGACAGTCTCCAGCTCGACAGCCGGATCCTGCGCCGGGGCGCTGTCCTGGGCACTGACGCCAGTGGCGGCGAGGACCAGGGCCACGCCCAGGGCCAGCGCGCAGGGCTGCGGGTGCAGGCGCGACTTCGCGCCGCGGTTGGCGGCACGGTTCATATGGTTCGACATCCAGATCCCCTCCCAGAGATACCTGTGTTTTCTGTTTTGCCGGGCGGTGCGCCCGGACGTCCCCCGCGTTCCTGCGGAAGTACGTGAACATGACGTTAACGCTACCACGTGACAGCGGTCAAGCACTGGTTGCGACCTGGTCGCATACCGCGGCTCGGGTTGCCGCTCCGGCCGGCGCGCGCCTGCATCGCACTCAGGCGGCGGGGCTGCGCTGGCGCGGGTACAAGGCGCCGGCGGCCGTCCGCAACGCCTCCAGCACCCGTTGCGCCGCAGGCGAGAGCAGGTGCCCGCGGCGACGGATGATGCCGAACGATTCCATGCCCACTCCCAGCTCCACCGGCAGCACCATCAGCTGCCGCGCCGCCAGGTACGGTGCCACCGCCTCGACCGGAAGCGCCGTGAGCAGGTCGCTGGCGCGCAGCAGGTTGACCGTCACCGGCAGCGAGGAGGTCTCCACCACGTTGCCGGGCGCCTGCAGGCCGTGCTCGAGGAACATTGTCTCCAGGCGCGTGCGCAGCACGCTGTCCGGCGGCGGCAGGATCCAGCCGTATGCAGCCAGGTCGGCGTGCCCCAGCCGCGAGCGCGCGGCCAGCGGATGGTCGGCCCGCACGATCACCGAGTGCGGCTCGTCGGAAAGCGGCTCGAACTCCAGGTCCATGCCACCGGCCGGCTCCATGATCCGCCCGACCACCAGGTCCAGGTGTCCGTCCAGCAGCCGCGCCACCAGCGGCCGGCTGTAGTCCATCTCGATCCGCACGAGGATGTCCGGGTACTCGCGCTTGATCGCCGCCACCGCGGCCGGGACCAGGTTGGTGCCGGGGTTGACCACCGTGCCGATCGAGGCCTGGCCCATGCGTCCGTCGCGCAGGGCCGCGATCTCCTCCTGGGCACGCCCGATCTCCAGCAGCGCGCTGCGTGCCCGGCGGATCAGCACCTGCCCGTACCACGTCGGCTGCACGCCGCGCGCATGGCGCTCGAACAGTTGCACTCCCAGCAGTCCCTCCATCTCCGCCAGCAGCTTGGAGGCGGCGGGCTGGGTCATGCGCGCGGCCTCGGCCGCACGCAGCACCGAACCCTGCTCGTCCAGGTGCAGCAGCAGCATCAGGTGGCGGGTCTTGAGCCGGGCCGGGTTGGCCCAGTGCGAGGCGGCGGCGAGATGGTTCATCGGGAGCCCATACGGCAAGGGAATAGATCAAGCCGAAAATTTCATTTCCAAACATAGCTCATCCCGGCCACGCTATGCATGCGGTACGCGACCGGCGACGTTTCCCCTCCAGCGCCGGCCGCGTCCCGCCCATGGAGGACACCTTGATCCCGCAAAACGTTGCCCCGGTCACCGCATGCGCCGCTGCGCCTTCCCGTGGCGGTGGCCGCCCATGAACCAGGCTCCGCTGCCGTTCCGGCTGCCGCTGGTGGCCATCCTCCGGGGCGTGACGCCCCCGGAGGCCCCCGCGCACGTCTCGGCGCTGGTGGCTGCCGGATACGACGCCATCGAGGTCCCGCTCAATTCGCCGGACTGGGAGGCCAGCATCGGCCAGGCGGTGCGCGACTTCGGCGAGGCGGCCTGGATCGGCGGAGGCACCGTGCTGCGGCCCGAACAGGTGGACACCCTGCACGGCCTCGGCGCCCGCTTCATCGTGACCCCGAACACCGATCCGGCGCTGATCCGCCACGCGGTGGACGCCGGGCTGCAGGTGCTGGCCGGCTTCGCCACCGCCAGCGAGGCCTTCGCCGCGCTGGAGGCCGGGGCGCAGATGCTCAAGCTGTTCCCCGCCACGACCTACGGCACCGGCCACGTGCGCGCCCTGCGCTCGGTGCTGCCGGCACACGTGCCGTTGTTGGCGGTCGGCGGCATCACTGTTTCCACCCTGCCGCAATGGCTGGCCGCCGGCTGCAGCGGTGCCGGCATCGGCGGCGAGCTTTACCGCCCGGGCCAGTCGGCCGATACCACCGGCACCCACGCACGCCACTTCCGCCAGGCTTTCCTGGACCACGCCGCATGAAGATCACACGCCTCACCACCTACCACGCCGCGCCGCGCTGGCTGTTCCTCAAGGTCGAGACCGACGAGGGCATCAGCGGTTGGGGCGAGCCGGTGGTCGAAGGCCGCGCGCGCACGGTCGAGGCGGCCGTACACGAGCTGGGCGGGTACGTGGTCGGCAAGGATCCCTCGCGCATCAACGACCTGTGGCAGACGCTCTACCGCGGCGGCTTCTACCGTGGCGGCCCGGTGCTGATGAGCGCCATCGCCGGCATCGACCAGGCGCTGTGGGACATCAAGGGCAAGGCCCTGGGCGTGCCGGTGTACGAGCTGCTCGGCGGCCTGGTACGCGACCGCATGAAGACCTACCGCTGGGTCGGCGGCGACCGCCCGGCGGACCTGGTCGAGCAGATCCGCGGCTACCGGGCGCTCGGCTTCGACACCTTCAAGTTCAACGGCACCGAGGAGATGAAGCTGGTCGACAGCCCGCGCGCAGTGGACCAGGCGGTGGCCAAGGTCGCCGCGGTGCGCGAGGCCTTCGGCGACAGCGTGGACTTCGGGGTGGACTTCCACGGCCGCGTGGGCGCGCCGATGGCCCGGGTCCTGCTGCGGGAACTCGAGCCGTTCAAGCCGCTGTTCGTCGAAGAGCCCGTGCTGCCCGAGCAGGCCGAGTATTACCCGCGGCTGGCGGCGGCCTCGCCAATCCCGCTGGCCGCCGGCGAGCGGATGTATTCGCGCTTCGAGTTCAAGCGGGTGCTGGAGGCCGGCGGGCTGGCCATCCTGCAGCCGGACCTGTCGCATGCCGGCGGCATCACCGAGTGCCTGAAGATCGCCGCGATGGCCGAGGCCCATGACGTGGCGCTCGCGCCGCACTGCCCGCTCGGCCCGGTGGCGCTGGCCGCGTGCCTGCAGCTGGACTTCGTCGCCCACAACGCGGTCCTGCAGGAACAGAGCATCGGCATCCACTACAACCAGGGCGCGGACCTGCTGGATTACGTCCTCAACAAGGACGACTTCCACTGCCACAATGGCGACATCCGCGCCTTGCCGGGACCGGGGCTGGGGGTGGAGGTCGACGAGGAACGCCTCCGCCATGCCCATGCCAACCCGCCCGACTGGCGCAATCCGGTCTGGCGCCACGCCGATGCCAGCATTGCCGAATGGTAGGAGCCCGATGGAAAGGAAGCCGCAACTGGTGGTCGACTCGAGGTGCGCGCACGGCGAGGGCGTGGTCTGGTGCGCGCATCGCCAGGCCGTGCTCTGGGTGGATATCGATGGCCGCCGCCTGTGGCTGTACCGCCCTGCCGACGGCCTGACCCGCGACTGGCCACTGCCCGACCGGCCGGGCTGCATCGGCCTGGCCGACGGCGACCGGCTGCTGCTGGCGCTGGCAGGCGCGCTGTACGCCACGGAGGTCGATGCCGATTCGCCCGACCCCCTGCAGCTGCGGCACCTGGTCGACCTCCCGCCGGCACCGCCGGGCCACCGTTCCAACGACGGCCGCGCCGACCGCCACGGCAACTTCGTGTTCGGCACGATGAACGAGAACCCCGGGCACGCCCCCACCGGCACGATGTTCCAGTATTCGGCCGCGCATGGCCTGAGGCCGCTGGGCCTGCCTGGCGTGGGCATCCCCAATTCGATCTGCTTCTCGCGCGATGGCCGCACCCTGTACTGGTGCGACACCACCGACGGCACCATCCTCCAGGCGGCCTATGACCCGGCCACGGCGCAGGTTGGCGCGCCGCGGCCGCGCGTGCCCGCCGGCGTCGCCGGCGGCTTCCCCGACGGCTCCTGCCTGGATGCGGAAGGCATGGTCTGGAATGCGCGCTGGGATGGCGCCTGCGTGGTCCGCTTCGCCGCCGACGGCAGCATCGACCGCAGCGTCGCGCTGCCGGTGCCGCAGCCGTCGTGCTGTGCGATCGGCGGCCCGGGCATGGACACCCTCTACGTGATCACCTCGCCGCAGGGGCTGGACGCAGCGGCACACGCGGGCGCGCCGGCTTCGGGTGGACTGTTCGCGCTGCCCCTGGGCCAGCCCCTGGGCCTGCCGGAAAGCCGGGTGGAGCTGCCGGCTTGATTGCCGTCGACTGGGGCGGCACCAGCCTGCGTGCCTACCGCATCGCCGACGACGGCCGGATGCTCGCGCAGCGGCGCGGCGACACCGGCGCACTGGCCTGTGGCGGGCGCCACGCACAGGTGCTGGCCGGGGTCGTCGACGGCTGGGACGATGCGCTGCTGGTGCTGTGCGGGATGGTCGGCGCACGCGGCGGCTGGGTCGAGGTGCCCTACCTGCCCTGCCCGGCGGGCATCGACGCGCTGGCCGCCGGCATGGTCGACCTTGGCCGCCACGCCAGCGTCGAGCCCGCACTGGCCGGGCGCAGCGTGTGGTGCGTGCCCGGCATGGTCGACCATGGCGCCAGCGCCGCGGACGTGATGCGCGGCGAGGAAAGCCAGCTCGCCGGGCTGCTCGGGCAGCTCGGCCCGGGCCGCCACACGGTGTGCCTGCCCGGCACCCACAGCAAGTGGGTGCGGGTGGAGGATGGCAGCATCAGCCGCATTTCCACGGCCCTGACCGGCGAGCTCTACGGCCTGCTGCGCGGCCACAGCATCCTCGCCCACGGCATGCCGCAGAGCGAGCCGCCGCTGGACGCGGCGGCGTTCGACGCCGGCCTGCGACAGGCGAGGGTCGGACATGGCCTGCTGCAGGACCTGTTCGGCGTGCGCACCGCGGCCCTGTTCGAGCGCTTCGAGGCCAGCGCGCTGCCGTCCTATCTTTCCGGCCTGCTGGTCGGCCACGAACTGGCCACGGCGCTGCCCCGCCCGGACGCCGGGCCGGTCCACCTGGTCGGCAGCGACGCCCTGCTCGAACGCTACGCGCGCGCGCTGGACTCGTGCGGCGTGGATGTGCGGCGCCACGGCGAGGCGCTCGCGGCGACCGGCATGCACCGGCTGGCACGGGCCCGCCTGGGCTGAGCACTGCGCCCGCGGCGCGACGGGGAAAGCGCCGCTGGATTAGAATGGCGCGCTTCCCCACGCCTTCCCCGGTCCCTTTCCATGCCCTTCGTCGTCACCGAGAACTGCATCAAGTGCAAGTACACCGACTGCGTGGAGGTGTGCCCGGTGGACTGTTTCCATGAGGGACCGAACTTCCTGGTGATCGACCCGGACGAGTGCATCGACTGCACCCTGTGCGAGCCGGAATGCCCGGCCAACGCGATCTATCCCGAAGACGACGTTCCCGCCGGGCAGGAAGGTTTCGTGGCGCTCAACGCGGAGCTGTCGCGCGACTGGCCGGTGATCACCGTGCGCAAGGAGCCGATGCCCGACGCGGCCGAATGGGACGGCAAGCCCGGCAAGCTGCCGCTGCTGGAACGCTGAGGCAGGCCGGCCGGTCGTCGGCGACTCTGGCGCCCGGGACGGGCCGGCGCTCCGCGGGGCAGCCCGGGCTACCAGAAACCGCAAACAGACAGGGCGCCATGACGGCGCCCTGCTGTTGCATGGCCGCGCGGACTTCAGTTGGCCAACGCGGCCTGCAACGCGGCAATCACCTGCACCGCCGCCTCGCTGGTCGCCGGCACGCCGCGCGGATCCACCGCCGAGATGTAGGAGCCGCCCTGCACCGCGGCCACCCGCACCAGGAAGCTCTCGCCGCGATAGCTCACGTCGTAGCTGCCCAGCAGCTGCGCGCGGCTGGCGATGGTCAGGCCGTCCACGCGCTCCAGCGCACCGCCCACCTGCTCGAAGGCCTGGTCGCGCGTGGTGGACACCGTGAAGCCGCTCGGCGAAGCGGCCGGCGCGGCCGCCAGCGGCGCCCGCCCGGAACTGGCCGAGGGGACCGCCATCGCACCGGAGGTGTCGGGCAGGTTCAGGTCCGGCGGCACCTCGAGGGGACGCTGTTCCTGCGCCAGCGCATAGTCGCCGCGCGCGCCCTTGCGGAACACGCTGCAGCCACCCAGCGTGGCCACGACGGTAAAGCCCAGCAGCAACGCCGCGGAAACACGCACGACACGGGGGGAGTGGGACATCGGCATTGCTCTCCGGATAGGTCAGGTCAGGCCGCGAGCGGTTCGCCGCGGCAGTGTGCTTCCAGTGCCGCCGCCAGTGCGCCCATGCGCGCAGCTTCGGCCTGGTGGGGTTCAGAAAGCGGAGTCAACGGGAGCCGCACGCCCTGGCCGTAGCCGGCCGCCTGCAGCAGCGCCTTGACCGGGATCGGGTTGGGCTCCACGCCACAGAAGGCATGCAGCGGAGCCAGGCGCGCGTCCCAGGCCTGGGCGGCGAAACCTTCCGCGGCGCGGGCCAGCTCGCACAGGCGGCGGTAGCTGGCCGGGGCGATGTTGGAGCCGACCGAGACCAGCCCCTGGGCGCCGGCCAGCAGGGTGCGCGCGGCGGTGGCGTCATCGCCCCCCAGGATGCTGAAACGCGGGCCTGAAAGCGCCACCAGCTCGCCGACGCGGGACGGATCCGCGACGGCCTCCTTGATCGCGACGATGGCGTCGTGGGTGGCCAGCTGGGCGACGGTCTCCGGCTGCATGTCGCAGGCGGTCCGCGCCGGGACGTTGTAGAGGATCACCGGCAGGCCGCCCTGGTCGGCCACGGCGCGGTAGTGCGCCAGCAGGCCGGCCTGGGTCGGCCGCACATAGGGAGGGGTCACCACAAGGGCGGCGCGCACTCCCGCGCCTGCCGCCCGGCGGGTCCGGGCGATGGTGGCCGCGGTGCCGGACATCCCGGTCCCGGCGATCACCTGGCAACGGCCGCCGGCCACCTCCACCGCCACCTGCAACAGGGTGTCGTACTCGCCCTCGTCCAGCATCGAGGCTTCGCCGGTCGACCCGGCCACCACAACGCCCTGTACGCCCGCATCCACCTGCCATTCGAGCAGCCGGCGCCAGGCATCGAGGTCGAGTGCGCCGGCACCGTCGAACGGAGTGGCAAGCGCGGTGATCAGGCCGGTGGGGTGCAAGCCGGTTTCGCTCTGGATTCTGCGGCGCCGGCGTACAGCGCGGGCCGCCTGAAGGAGGTCCGATCATACTTGCGGCCCGAAAGCACGGGCAAGTATGCTGGCCCGGCGCGGCGGCGCCTGCCGGCGCGCCCTCCAGCATTGTGAAAAGCCCGCGGAAGCCTCCTTGACCGACACCCCCCAGCGGCCTTCGCCGAACGAAAACCACCTCCTGATCAATGCGTACACGACGCATCCGGAGTCGCCACTGCTGTCGGTGACCCGCCGGATCGCCGACAGCGGCTGCAACCTGGTGGATGCCCGCCTGTCCACGGTCGGCCGCGACGTCTCGATGACCGCGCTGGCGATGGGTTCGTGGGACGCGGTGGCCAAGCTGGAAGCCATGCTCGGCCGGCTGGAGCGCGAAGAGGGTCTCAAGCTCAACTGGTACCGCACCGCCGCCAAGCAGGTGCAGTCCAACCTGCTGCCCTACATCGTGGAAGTGGTGGCGGCCGACAAGCCCGGGATCCTGTTCCAGCTGGCGGATTTCTTCGACCGCCAGGGCATCACCATCGAGAACCTGCAGAGCACCCGGTACCGCGCCATGCAGACCGGCGCGGAGATGTTCTCGGCCCAGGTCACCATCGGGGTGCCGGCGAACATGCACATCGCCGCGCTGCGCGACGATTTCCTCGAGTTCTGCGACCACCTCAACCTCGACGCCATCATGGATCCCATGAAGTTCTGACCTGCGGAGGCCTCGTTGGAATTCGTCCTGTTCTTCCTCGCACTGGCGCTTTTCGCCACGCAGCAGAAAGAAGTGTCCAAGCTGAAGAAGCGGGTGGACGCACTGGAAGCGCAACGCCCCGGGGTCCATACGCCATGACCGCCGCCACGCTCGACCGCGCGACCCTCGCGCTACCGCTGGCCCTGTCCGGCGGCCGCACGGGCACCCTTTCCGACTATGCCGGCCGCTGGCTGGTGCTGTACTTCTACCCGAAGGACAGCACCCCCGGCTGCACCACCGAAGGCCTGGATTTCAACGCCCTGCTCCCCGAGTTCGACCGGCTCGGCGCCGACGTGCTCGGCGTGTCGCGCGACTCGGTGAAGTCCCACGACAATTTCTGCGCCCGGCAGGGCTTCGCCTTCCCGCTGGTGAGCGACGGCGACGAGGCCCTGTGCCGCGCCTTCGACGTGATCCACGAGAAGAACATGTACGGCCGCAAGGTGCTGGGCGTGGTCCGCAGCACCTTCCTGCTGTCGCCCGACCACCGCCTCGTGCGGCAATGGCGCGGGGTCAAGGTGCCGGGCCACGCCCGCGCAGTGCTCGACGCATTGAAGGCCGAAACCGGCCAGTGACCCACCCATCCCGCCATCGCGCCCGTCGCCCTGCCCCGCAGGCCGCGACGGCTCGCCCCTGTCCGCCCGCCGCCCAATGCGGTGGCGCCCCCCGTACCAGCCCCGCCCCTCCCACCAGGAAGCCACGATGACCCGAGGCAAGCGCATCTACGTGCTGGACACCAACGTGCTCATGCACGACCCCACCGCGCTGTTCAAGTTCGAGGAGCACGACATCTACCTGCCGATGCAGGTGATCGAGGAACTGGACAACGCCAAGAAGGGCACCTCCGAGGCCAGCCGCAACGCGCGCCAGGTCAGCCGCTTCCTCAACGACCTGGTCGAGACCGCCGGCCTGGACCGCCTGGACGATGGAATCCCGCTGGCCCAGCCCAACGGCGTGCAGTTGCGTGGCCGCCACGCCGCCGGCTGCCTGCGTTTCCAGACCAGCCACTTCGAGGCCGGCAAGAGCTTCGGCGCGGTGATCCCCGACAACGCCATCCTCGGCGCGATCCTGGCGCTGAAGGAGGTGACCCCCGCGGAGATCCCGGTGGTGTTCGTGTCCAAGGACATCAACCTGCGGATCAAGGCGGCGATCGCCGGCATCGTGTCGGAGGACTACGAGAACGACCGCGCACTGGACGATTTCAGCCTGCTGTTCACCGGCGCCGACGAGTTGCCGGAGGACTTCTGGAAGCGTCACGCGGCCGATCTTCGCTCCTGGTCCGACCGTGGACGCACAAGCTATGAGGTGGAGATGCGTCCGGACGAGGACTGGTATCCCAACCAGTTCCTGTTCCTGCCCGGCGAGGATGAGGTCGAGCTGCGCGTGGCCAAGGTCGAGGATGGCCGCGCGGTGCTCAGCATCGTCGACGACTTCCGCCATGGCCAGCATGCGGTGTGGGGCATCGCCGCGCGCAACCGCGAGCAGAACTTCGCGCTCAACGCGCTGATGGACCCGGACATCGACTTCGTCACCCTGCTGGGCACCGCCGGCACCGGCAAGACCCTGCTGGCGCTGGCCGCCGGGCTGGCGCAGACGATGGACCAGCAGCGCTACCGCGAGATCATCATGACCCGCGCCACCGTGAGCGTGGGCGAGGATATCGGCTTCCTCCCCGGCACCGAGGAGGAAAAGATGACGCCGTGGATGGGCGCCCTCACCGACAACCTCGAGGTGCTCACCCACAACCAGGAAGGCGGCTCCTGGGGCCGCGCGGCGACCAACGACCTGCTGGCCTCCCGGATCAAGATCCGCTCGATGAACTTCATGCGCGGGCGCACCTTCCTGTCGCGCTACCTGATCCTGGACGAGGCCCAGAACCTCACCCCGAAGCAGATGAAGACGCTGATCACCCGTGCCGGCCCCGGCACAAAGATCGTCTGCCTGGGCAACGTCGAGCAGATCGACACCCCCTACCTCACCGAAACCACCTCCGGCCTGACCTACGCGGTGGACCGTTTCAAGAACTGGCCGCACAGCGCGCACATCACCCTGCGCCGCGGCGAGCGCTCGCGCCTGGCGGACTTCGCCTCGGAGGTGCTGTAGCCGGCCTGTCGGCGTGCTGCGCCGCAATGCGCGGCACGCCGGCGGCTTCCACACCCCGCGGGACGTCGGGCGCATAATCCCCCGCCATCCGCTCCAACCGGTCTCGACGATGCACTTTCCGGTCGCCTGCCACATGTCTCCGGATGCCGTGTGCGACATCGCATCCCGACGCTGGTGCGATGTGCAGGCACGTGACAACTGGTCCCTGCCAACGCATGCGGGCGGCGCCGGTTCATGCGCGTGCGCTGGCGCAGTGGCCGCTTGATGGGCATGCACCTGCCACGCTGGGTCTGGATCGGCGCGGTCGCGCTGGCGGGGATCGCCGGCATGGTCAACGCCGTGGGCTTCCTCGGATTCGAGCGGATGGCGGTCAGCCACCTCACCGGCACCACGACCCAGCTGGGCACCGCGCTGGCCGACGGCGACTGGCGGGGCGTGCGCCACCTGTGGGCGGTGCTGATCGCCTTCAGCCTGGGCGCGATGCTCAGTGGCCTGATCATCCAGGACGGCACCTTGCGCCTGGGCCGCCGCTACGGCGTGGCCCTGGCGCTGGAATCGCTGCTGCTGGTGGCCGCCATCCCGCTGTTCTCGCGCCAGCAGCTCAACGGCGCCCTGCTCGCGGCCATGGCCTGCGGCCTCCAGAACGCCATGGTCACCACCTACAGCGGCGCTGTGGTGCGCACCACGCACCTGTCGGGCATGTTCACCGACCTGGGCATCGGTCTTGGTCACCTGCTGCGCGGCCTGCCGCTGCCCATGCGCAGGCTCACCCTGAGCGGGCTGATCATCGGCGGCTTCCTGTGCGGAGGCGTTGTCGGCACCTGGGGATTCCGCGCCTTTGGTTACCACGCGCTGGCGTTGCCGGCGGCGCTGACCGGCGCCACCGGTATCGGCTACGTGGTCCACCGCTACCGTGCATTGCGCCAGCTGCGCCCGCGGGCATGAGGGGGGATGACGTCCGTTGCGCCAGGAGCAGCCGGTGACGGAAGGGAGATGGGCGCTGGTCCGTGGCCACGCGGTACGACATCTCCGCCGGCCTGCGCGTGGTCCGGGTTTCGGTCGCGCCGCGTCGCCGGGCCGGACCGTTGCCGGCCTGCGCGGGCACGGCCCACGTGGCGCACCGGGCACGGCACAATGACCGCATGCAGACCCATCCCGTGATTTCCGCCCTGACCATCGCCGGTTCCGATTCCGGCGGTGGCGCAGGCATCCAGGCCGACCTGAAGGCCTTTGCCGCGCACGGCGTGCACGGCCTTTCCGCGCTGGCGGCGCTGACCGCCCAGCACACACGCGGGGTCACCGCGGTGCACGTCCCGCCAGTGGAATTCCTCCAAGCGCAGATCGACGCCTGCTTCGACGACTTCGACATCCGCGCGGTGAAGCTCGGCATGCTGGCCAATGCCACGGTCATCGAAGCCGTCGCCCGCGCGATCGAACGGCATCGCCCGGAACACGTGGTGGTGGACCCGGTGATGGTCGCCACCAGCGGCGCGCGCCTGCTGGAGGCGGACGCACTGCAGGCGATGCGCACGCGGCTGATGCCTCTGGCCACGGTGATCACGCCCAACCTCCCAGAGGCCGAACTGCTGCTGGGCCGCAGGATCGAGAACCTGGAAGCGATGTCCGCATCGGCCAGCGCATTGCGTGCCCTGGGCGCCGCCGCCGTGCTGCTCAAGGGCGGGCACCTGCCCGGCGCGGATGATGTGGTCGATGTCCTGGCCGATGCCCAGGGCGAACAGCGCACCGCGCATCCGCGTCTCCGGGGCGAGGCGCACGGCACCGGCTGCACCCTCGCCTCTGCGGTGGCCGCCAACCTCGCGCGGGGGCTGTCGCTGCGGGAGGCCTGCGCGCATGCCACCGACTACGTGCACGCCGCACTGCGCGCGGCGTCGCGTCCGGGGCGTGGCGATGTGCTGGTGCTGGACCACTTCGCCGTGCTGCCGGGCCGATGAGCGCAAGCGCCACCCGCGAGGAGCTGCTGTCCGCCCGCGATGGCCACCGCTGGACGCTTGCTTCGGTCGTCCCGCCCACCCCGCGCACCCGCCTGCTGTGGCTGCCCGCGCTGGGCGTGGCCGCCCGCCACTACCTGCCACTGGCACACGCACTTGCCAGCCACGGCGTCGCAGTGCACCTGCACGAATGGCGCGGCAATGGCAGCAGTTCACTACGCGCCACGCGCGACCGCGACTGGGGCTATGCCGAGCTGCTGACCGGCGATCTGCCCGCCAGCCTGCACGCGCTGCCGGATGACCTGCCCTTGTGGCTGGGCGGGCACAGCCTCGGCGGACAGCTGGCCTGCTGCCTGGCCGGTGCGCATCCGCACCGCGTGAGCGGTCTTGCCCTCGTCGCCACGGGCACGCCGCACTGGCGCAGCTTTCCCGCGCCCCTGCGCTGGCTGCTGCCCCTGGCATACCGGCTGCTGCCGTGGCTGGCGCGACGCCAGGGTGTCCTGCAAGGAAGACGCCTCGGCTTCGGCGGCACCGAAGCACGGGGCCTGATCGCGGACTGGGCGGCCGTGGGCCGCAGCGGGCACTACGCCGCCGCCGGGACCACGTGGGACCTGGAGGCGGGCATGGCGGCGTTGGCGGTACCGGTGCAGGCCGTGGTACTGGCCGACGACTGGCTGGGTCCACTCTCTTCATTGCGTGGCTTGCTGGCCCATCTGCCGCACGCACACGCGGAAATCCAGCACCTGGACCGCGCACGGCTGCAGGTGCGCGCGGATCACTTCAGCTGGATGCGCAGCCCCGACGCGGTGGCCGCGACCCTCGCCTCGCGGTTGATGGAAAGAATTTCGGTTGAAAGCCCAAAAAGGTGTTGACGCACCCCCCTCACCCACGCATAATTTCGCGCCTCAGCAGCGCGCCCGTAGCTCAGCTGGATAGAGTACCTGGCTACGAACCAGGCGGTCGGGAGTTCGAATCTCTCCGGGCGCGCCAATTTTGAGAGACCGTCGACGTCACTGTCGGCGGTCTTTTTTTGCCTTGTCGCCAGGCGGCGACGCACCGGTGTGCAGGGATCGCTGCGTCGAGCCAACGGCTGATCTCATGCCGGAACTCGCCGCGACATCGCGGCACCGATCACCCAGCCTTCCCAGGGCGGGATCATGCATTGCCGGGCGACGCACGGCGGATCCACACGATGAAGGTGACGCGCCCACCCCGGGCGCCCTGCGCCTGCCGCGCCGCGGGTTCGGGCGCGGCCGGCAGCACTGCCCGGACCTGCCCGCAGGCCTCCCGCTCCCGATGCACGCGCCGCTGCGCTGTCGCGCGCAACCGGCACACCGGCGCCTGCAGGCCAGCGGCGCGCGATGACCGCGGGGCGCCAGGCGCCCGGCAGCGCCCAGGCCGGGCGCCGCGCCGCGCGGCGGCCCGCATGCGCAACAGGTGCCCGATCCCGCGCGGGCACCGGGAGGCCACACGCTCCGATGATGCGTCGGCCTGCCACCGCCGCATGCACCAGGCCGGCACGACGCATGCGACAGCGTGACGTGCCCGAGCGGCACCGATGTACGCGTACACCGGCTCGCCCGGAAGGTCACATACGCAGCCAGCGACACATCGACGTCTGTGCCCTGCGGGAACCTGTCTGGTATTCCCGCGCCCCATGGGCACGGCCATCCTGAGGGCACCCGGGGGCAGCCGTGCAGTCCGATGCAGGAGCTGGTGGCCCTAGGTGCGGCCGCACGGGCGTGCGGCCGAACGCCACGGCCCAGGTCGCCGAGGAATGCGCACCGTTCGGCGCGATCAAAAACGCAAAAGCCCGCATCGCTGCGGGCTTTTGTGGACTGGCGGAGTGAGAGGGATTCGAACCCTCGATAGAGCTTTTGACCCTATACTCCCTTAGCAGGGGAGCCCCTTCGGCCTCTCGGGCATCACTCCGTTACAACCCGTCACACCATGCGGTGCTGGCGGGCCGCGAAAGGATACCGTCTGTGACCTTTCCCGGCAAACATTTCCTGCGTCATTGCGCAGGATCGCCCTCGCCGGCGGCATTGGCAGGCGCCTCACCGCGCTGGATGCGCTGGTATATCTCCTCGCGATGCACGGCGACGTCCTTGGGCGCGGTGATGCCGATGCGCACCTGGTTGCCCTTGACCCCGAGCACGGTAACGGTGATCGAATCTCCGATCATCAGGGTTTCGCCTACTCGGCGGGTCAGAATCAGCATTCTCTATCTCCATGGCGCCGGCTGGTCATCTCCATGCCGGCGCAAGGCTTCAGGTGAAGCCGCGCGCATCCGCTGTGCAGCGTCGGGGTCGGAGGATCGTACTGCCCACCCCGCGGGTGGGCAAGCACGCGACCGACTGGAGGATAACCCGGAGGTTACCCGATGCGCCCGGCGACCCAGGCCGGGACATCGGCCAGGGCAGGAGCAAGGGCGGGCCCGTCCTCGCCACCACCCTGGGCCAGGTCCGGGCGACCGCCGCCCTTGCCTCCAATCCGACCGGCGACATGGGCCAGAAGTTCGCCGGCCTTGACCCTGCCCGTTGCAGCGCCGTTCACGCCTGCGACCAGCGCGACCTTGCCGCCCTGTGCGCCTGCCAGCAACACCACCGTGTCGCCCAGTTCCTGCTTGAGGCGATCCACCGCCTCTCGCAGGCCCTTGGCGTCTATGCCTTCCAGGCGCGCGGCCAGGACCTTGATGCCACCGACATCCACCGCCGCCGCGGCGAGGTCGGCCGCGGCGCTGCTGGCGGCCTTGGCCTTGATCGACTCCAGCTCGCGCTCCAGCTTGCGGATGCGCTCGGCGACGGCGCGCGCACGATCGACCACCTCGCCGCGGCTGCCACCCAGCAGGGCGGCAGCCTCGTCCAGCGAGCGGACCTCACCGGCAACGTGGTCCAGCGCCGCCTGGCCGGTCAGCGCCTCGATGCGGCGCACGCCAGCCGACACACCACCTTCGGCGACCAGTTTGAACAGGCCGATGTCACCGGTGCGGGCCACGTGCGTGCCGCCACACAGTTCCACCGAGGCGCCCATGGCCACCACCCGCACCTGCTCGCCGTACTTCTCGCCGAACAAGGCCATGGCACCGCTGTCCAGCGCCTCCTGGATGCCCATCTGCCGGATCACCACCGCATGGTTGGCACGCACTTCGGCGTTGACCATGCGTTCGATCGCGGCCAGTTCCGACGCGCTGACCGGCTGGAAATGCGAGAAGTCGAAGCGCAGGCGGTCCGGCGCCACCAGCGAGCCTTTCTGCTGCACATGGGTGCCCAGCAGCTCGCGCAGGGCGCCGTGCAGCAGGTGCGTGGCCGAGTGGTTGAGCACGATGGTGTGGCGACGCTCGCGATCCACCCTGCCCTGCAGCGACTGACCGACCGACAGTGTTCCCTGGTCCACCTGGACCAGGTGCCCGTGGAACTGGCCGGCGAACTTCTGGGTATCGGTGACGCGCAGCTGCACGCCGTCGCTGTCGAGCATGCCGGTGTCGCCCACCTGGCCACCGGATTCGGCATAGAACGGCGTGCGGTCGGTGAGCACGATCGCCGCCTCGCCGGCGGCCACGCTCTGCACGGGCCGGCCATCGCGCAGCAGGGCCACGACCCGCAGTCCATCCGCCTCCAGCGCGTCGTAGCCCAGGAACGCGGTCGGCTGCAGGGTGGCGACCAGGTCGGCGGGAAGCTGTACGCCTCCACCGAACTTGCCGGCGGCGCGCGCGGTCTCGCGCTGCTGCTCCATCGCCGCGTCGAACGCGGCCACGTCCACGGCCAGGCCGCGCTCGCGCGCGATGTCCTGGGTCAGGTCCAGCGGAAACCCGTAGGTGTCGTACAGCCGGAACGCATCGACGCCCGGGATGGTGCCGTCCGCCACGCGGCTGGCCACGTCCTCGAAGATCTTCATGCCCGCATCGAGGGTCTCGGCGAAACGCTCCTCCTCGGCCTTGAGCGCACGCTCGACGGTCACCTGCGCCGCCGGCAGCTCCGGATAGGCTTCGCCCATCTGCGCGACCAGGGTTGCGACGAGCTGGTGGAAGAACGGCTGGCGCACGCCCAGCATCCAGCCGTGGCGCAGCGCCCGGCGGATGATCCGGCGCAGCACGTAACCGCGACCTTCGTTGGACGGCAGCACGCCGTCGACGATCAGGAAGGCGCTGGCGCGGATGTGGTCGGCGATCACGCGCAGCGACTTGTTCTCGAGGTCGGCAGTGCCGGTCAGCTGGGAGGCGTGGCGGATCAGCGCCTGGAACAGGTCGATCTCGTAGTTGCTGTGCACGTGCTGCAGGATCGCCGCCAGGCGCTCCAGGCCCATGCCGGTGTCCACGCACGGTGCCGGCAGTGGCACCAGGGTGCCGTCGGGCTGGCGGTCGAACTGCATGAACACCAGGTTCCAGATCTCGATGAAGCGGTCGCCGTCCTCGTCCGGCGAGCCGGGCGGGCCACCGGCGATGTGCGCGCCATGGTCGTAGAAGATCTCGGTGCACGGACCACAGGGGCCGGTGTCGGCCATCTGCCAGAAGTTGTCCGACGCGTAGGGCGCGCCCTTGTTGTCGCCGATGCGAACGATGCGTGCCTCGGGGACGCCGACCATGTCGCGCCACAGCGCGTACGCCTCGTCATCGGTGTGGTAGACCGTGACCAGCAGCCGCTCCGGCGGCAGCCCGAAGACCTGCGTCAGCAGCTCCCACGCCCAGGCGATGGCGTCCTTCTTGAAATAGTCGCCGAAGGACCAGTTGCCCAGCATCTCGAAGAAGGTGTGGTGGCGTGCGGTGTAGCCCACCGAGTCCAGGTCGTTGTGCTTGCCACCGGCACGCAGGCAGCGCTGCACGTCGGCCGCACGCACGTAGCTGCGCTTCTCCGCGCCCAGGAACACGTCCTTGAACTGGACCATGCCCGAGTTGGTGAACAGCAGGGTCGGATCGTTGCCCGGCACCAGGGGTGCGGACGGCACGATGGTGTGGCCCTTGCCCTTGAAGAACTCGAGGAAATCGCTGCGGATGCGCGCAGTGGTATACGGGGTGGTGGGGGTCATCTGGCTTCGCTGGCGGACGGGTCCGGCGCGGGCTGGCCACTGGGCCACCCGGAAGGACGGGGAAATCAACCCGCAAAGGGTATCAGAGCCCGGCCACCGGCCGGCACACGTTCGCAGGCGCGCATCGCCAGCCCTGCCCGGGCAGGGGTCGGCCAGCGCCGCTGGCGCCGGCTCGGGGCCAGCGACGCGACGACCAGCCCCTCACTCGTCCGGGTCCCAGCGTGTCGCCGCGCGGATGGCGTCGCCGTCGAAACCACGACGCGCCAGCAGATCCGCCGCCTTGCGCCGCTGGGCCAGGTCGGTGGGGCCGGAAGCCCCGAAACGGCGGCGGACCAGGTCGCGGGCGATCCCGGTCCAGTCGCCGTCGAACGCCTCCATCGCTGCGGCCGCCACGTCTGCGGCCAGGCCATGGGTGCCGAGCTCGGCGCGGATGTAGAGCGGCCCGTAGCCGGCATTGGCGCGACTGCGGACCAGGAACTCGGCAAACCGTGCATCGTCCTGCCAGCCCTCGCCGGCCAGGCGCTCCACCGCGCTGGCGGCTTCCTCCTCGTCCACCCCGCGCGCCGCGAGCTTGCGCGTCAGCTCCCTGCGGGAATGCTCCCGACGCACCAGCAGCCCCAGCGCCCGCTGCACCGGCGTGGGCGGCGTACGTGGCTTGCGGGGGGAAGGCGTATCGGTCATGGATAGCGTATGGCTGGTGGGTGGCAGCGCTGGCCGGCTTTGCAGGCATGCGGCAGGTCGGCCGCTACAGAGGGAATGACGTCCGCGTCTGGCCCCGGCCGCAGCATGCTGGCAGGGAAAGGCCCGATGCCGGCCCAGGCCACGCAAACCGTAGATGCCGGTGCGTGCCCACCGAACGGCTGCGCGTCGGCGCGGCGACCAGCCCGCCTGCCCCGTTCCGGACTGGACATCAGCCGGACCGGGCAACGCCTGCTCCAAGCGTCGGGTGACCGGGAACTGCGGGGCGCCCATCCATGGCGCCAAAGATCCAAGCCGAAAGAACCGCCCCCCGCCGACGCGTCACTGACAGCACGCCGGCGGGGAACGGAGAGACACAACTCAGTCCTCGCCTTCCTCGGCGGCGACCTCGGTCGGCTGGAACTTCTCGCGCAGCTCGGCCTCCAGGCGCTTGGACACTTCCGGGTTCTCGCGCAGGTACTGGCGGGCGTTGTCCTTGCCCTGGCCGATGCGCTCGGACCCATAGCTGTACCAGGCGCCAGCCTTGTCCACGAGCTTGGCATCCACGCCCATGTCGATCAGTTCGCCCTCACGGCTGATGCCTTCGCCATACAGGATCTCGGTGACGACCTGCTTGAACGGCGGCGCCAGCTTGTTCTTCACGACCTTGATCTTGGTCTGGTTGCCGATGATCTCGTCACCCTTCTTGATCGCGCCGATACGACGGATGTCCAGGCGCACCGATGCGTAGAACTTCAATGCGTTGCCGCCAGTGGTCGTCTCCGGGCTCTGGCCCGGCATCATCACGCCGATCTTGTGGCGCAGCTGGTTGATGAAGATCACCAGGGTGTTGGAGCGCTTGATGTTGCCGGTCAGCTTGCGCAGGGCCTGGCTCATCAGGCGGGCCTGCAGGCCGGGAAGCTGGTCGCCCATCTCGCCTTCGATCTCGGCCTTCGGCGTCAGTGCGGCCACCGAGTCCACCACCAGGATGTCCACCGAGCCCGAACGCACCAGCATGTCGGCGATCTCCAGCGCCTGCTCGCCGGTGTCCGGCTGCGACAACAGCAGGTCGTCCACGTTCACGCCCAGCTTGGCCGCGTAGAT